>NZ_JBAPXX010000107.1:0-81207 GCF_049284435.1 Acinetobacter sp.
GCCTGAATTTAATAAACTAAAGATTGACAATCTTTATCAGGGCGCTTAGCTCAGTTGGTAGAGCGTCTGCCTTACAAGCAGAATGTCGGCGGTTCGATCCCGTCAGCGCCCACCAGATTCTTACGATGCAGCGGTAGTTCAGTTGGTTAGAATACCGGCCTGTCACGCCGGGGGTCGCGGGTTCGAGCCCCGTCCGCTGCGCCATCCTAAGATGAGAAGCTTGGATTCCTGAGATCTGAGTTTTCAAGATACCAAGACAACATTCCTTGTTGGTCTTGCGTCATTAAAAACAACACTGTTGTTTTTCTCAGGGCGCTTAGCTCAGTTGGTAGAGCGTCTGCCTTACAAGCAGAATGTCGGCGGTTCGATCCCGTCAGCGCCCACCATATCTTCTTGCTTCAACTCTATTTATTCCTTAGAATCTGATTCTATTATAATAATATTAAGATTTCACAACCATGAGAAATCCCTATCAGCGCAAAGCCGCGACCAAATCCCAAAAAACTGCTTTCGATCCTCAACAGCTTTATAAGCAATATATTGAAGCCATTGTTGCCAATGCTGGTATTTTTGCACTCTACCAAGATGGCTGGGCCTTATGTGCCACGCCTACCGGACAACGCGCATTTGCCTGCTGGCAAAGTAAAGGTCTGGCTCGACTGCTGATTAAAGATAATTGGGCAAATTATGAGATTCAGGAAATTGGTCTCAAGGATTTTGTAGAGAAAGTCATTCCCTTTTTACGTCAGGAAAGTACTATTGTTTCGCTTGATCTGACCCCGGAAGGGCAGAATATTCTGGTGGCACCCGAAAAATTATTACTTGATATCAAAAATTATTTGTATCAGATCTATGTGCAAAAGCCGGAACTGTTCAAAAATCCGGATATGCCTTTGCCTAGGCAGATCCGTTTAAATTAAATTTATTGTTTTTAAAGCAGCTTGTTTATTGGAACAATGAATATTCATTCAGTAGCCAGCCACTAATCAAAGCAAAATATTCGCGTAGCCACGAATTATAGCGAACATTCTGAGGTGTGCTGGCACTCAGACTAATCACTTGCTGATAGCCCTGATGTCTGGCAATGGCACGGGCACGAGGGCTATGAAAATCGCTGGTGACAATCGCGATGGGCTCATTTCGATCAATATGCTGCTGTTTTAAGATTGCCTGAGAATATTGCAGGTTCTGTTGGGTACTTCTGCTTTGATCTTCTAAGCTAATGGGGTTATTGAGCTGTGGATAGTTGGTATGGATATAACTTTGCATGACTTCAGCTTCGCTCTGTCTCTCCCAGAAATTTCGTCCACCGGTCATAATAATTAAAGTATTCGGATATCGCTCTGCATATTTTGCTGCGGTATCCAGACGATTTTTTAAGATGGGTGAGGGCTGACCCTGATTAATACCACTACCTAATACTAAAATCGCTGCAGCAGGTCGTGCCTGAATATTCGAGTTGATTGATATTTGGATATAAGCGAAGAAAGCCGCGACACTGATTATCCAGAATAAAAATCCGCCCCAGAGACTGTTCCAGAACAAGGTTCTGAATCGGGAATTCTGTTTCCAGCGCTGAATAGATGAAAAAAACAAGGCATACAGGATGAGTGCCACCCCAATGAGGATCGACAGGGCAATAGCAAAATGCCTCTGACCTTGGCTTAGTAAGCAGACGCTATTGATACATAGGATCAAGCCACAGATCAGGCTGAGACTTCGTTTTAGTTGATTGAGCATCTAGGGTTCCTTTTTTTCTTATTCATATTCTTATTATTGCTTTTGTATCTTCAATAAAAACCGGGCTATTGAGCCCGGTTTTTAGCATATCAGGTTATCTTAATATACATCACGGCGATAACGTCCATCCAGACGTAATTGATCTAGCGTTGTTTCACCGAGAATCTCAGTCAGGGCCTGATCAACATCGCTGGCCATACCATTGATGCTACCGCAGACATAAATCACCGCACCTTGGGCAATCCAGGCTTTCAGTTCTTCAGCCTGTTCGCGCAATTTGTGATGTACATAGACTTTTTCCTGCTGGTCGCGCGAGAATGCGAGATCGAGACGTTTCAGGATTCCCATTTGCAGCCAGGCCTGAATGGTTTCTTCAAAGAAGAAGTCGTGTTCACGCTGACGTTCACCGAAAATCAGCCAGTTCTGGCTATAATCCTGACGGTTACGCGCACTGAGCAGGCTCAATAATCCGGCAATACCGGTACCATTACCAATACAGATAATCGGGCGGTTGTCATCAATCAGATGAAAAGATTCATTTCTGCGAATACGCAGGGCAATTGGCGCATTGAGAGCCACATGCTGGGTCAGCCAGCCTGAACCCAATCCCAGATTACCATTATCATCGGTTTGCTGACGTACGACCAGACGCAAAACTTGTTGGCTTGGAATACTGGCAATGGAGTATTCACGTGTTGCCAAAGTTGGTAATTGCGTGAGGAGCTGATCCAGAGAATCAAAAGGTTCAGCTTGAGTCAGATCACGATCCCAGAGTGCTTGTTTAATATTCTGTTGCATAGAAGGTACTTGTGTACCCGCTGCAATCTGGTGCTTTTGCATAAATGCATCAATACGTTCTTGGCTATTCCCTGGTTGAACCTCGGCAATATCACCTGCTTGCCAGACGGCTTCATGCTCAGAAGTCAGTTCGATATTGAAGGCAGGTGCGCCCAGACTCCCCGGATTCAGCAGTTCACGTTTACTCAAACTCCAGTGATCAAAGGTCTTATCGATACTCATCGCTTGTAGCTCAAGTCGAGTCACTTGTGCCAGTGCAGTATTCCATTGCTGGATATGCTCGTTATTGGCATTGTCCACTTCAATCGTATTGAATAGCTGCTGGGCACCATTTTGCTTTAACCATTGATCAATACGGTGACCAAAACTGCAATAGCTGTCCGGATATTCCTGAGAACCTAAGGCCAATACCGCATAACTTAAATGACTGAGATCAGCTTGAGCAGACAGAATTTTTTTCTCAAAAGAAGAAGCCAGATCCGGTGCTTCGCCCGTGCCATAAGTACTGGCAACAAATAATACCTGTTCGGTTTGCTGTAAATCGGCTAGCGTCAGTTGTTGTACCGGCTTGATTGTTACGGGTTGACGCGCTTCCTGCAGGGCAGTTGCTGTACGCCAAGCCAGCTGCTCAGAAACCCCTGTTTGTGAGGCATAAGCAATGAGCCACCGTTTGGTATTTTCATCGACATTCACTCCAGTCGCACCCTGACGTGCTGCCAGCGTTAAGCGTTTCTGTTTGCGACGTTTCAGATAGAGCATCCAGCCTGTCACAAAGAACAACGGCATCAACAAGGCTGCGACCATGGCAAAGAACTGGTAGATCGGGCCGAAGAAGCTGCCACGATGCACCGGTAACATGCTGCTCATGATCTTTTCATTGAGCTTTTTATCTTCATATAGCTCGACTTCGGTAAATTCAGCTGTCTGGTAATTATAAGTAGCACTGTTTCGTGCACGTTCGTGCTGGGCCACCGGGTCAACAAAGCTCAGCTGCATTTCGCCGTCCGGTTTTTTCGGAAGATTAAACGTTACTGTAGAATATTTATCTGAAAATTCCGTGTTAAAGCCAATCCAGCTCTGGTCTAGCGCACGGGCAGTAGCTTCAGGGCCTTCACCACGCGAACCGCGTTCGCCATCCTGACGGCCTTCGCTTCGTGCTTCACCTTCGGCACGCGGACTACGTTCGCCGCCTTGACGTCCTTCACCACGGTTGTTGCCGGCATTGGCCTGCATTTCCGGTTGTGGGCGTTCCACACCCAGCACCTTAAACATGCCGTTGCGCCACCAGTCATAAGACCAGTACAGACCGGTACAGGCCAGAATCAGGTAGAAAATCACTACCCAGGTCCCAACAACAGCATGCAGATCCCAGATAAAATTACGGCCTTTCAGCTGAGGTTTTACAAAGAACCATTGCTTGATCGAATGACGTTTCGGCCAGCGCAGGTACAGACCTGACAAGACGAAAAAGATCAGCATCAGGGTACAGGCACCGGTAATCTGCTTACCCACTGGGCCAACCGTCAAATTACGATGCAGTTGCTGAACAAACTGGAAAAATTCCCGACCCTTAATCTCTGGCAAGATTTCTGCAGTATACGGGTTGATCATGATGTTCTGACCACGCCGTGCCCCTTCTTTGGCGACATTCACGGTACTCGAAGCACTTGGATCTTGTGCTACGGTAATACTGTTGATCTTCATGTCAGGCGCAGTACGGTTAAAGTGCTGATACAGCTCGGCAGGCGTGAGTTTGTCACGTTGCTGAACCTGAACCGTATAACTGTCGCTATTCATCCATTTTAATATTTGTTGTTCATAGGAATAGATTGCGCCAGTGACCCCCATCAAAGAGAGGATTAAACCTGCTGTAATCCCCAGAAACCAGTGGATTTGGAAAAATGTCTTTTTAAACATGGTCGTCAGATTAAGGGTGAGATCTATAAAAGTGGCAAAATTATAACTGAAGTTTAAGCCCGAATTATAGGTGTTGAGGATAATATTTATTCTCATTATCATTTATTGTTTTGAGATTAAAAAAACCTCCATGCCGGGGCAGGAGGTTTTTCACTGAAGAAAGAACAGTTTAGATTTGTTTTGCTGCGCCGACTTCTGCTTCCAGATGCTTGCGAATCGTGGCGAAAGAGAAGTTTTTGCTGTCCAGACGTTTCGGCAGGATATACGCACCTTGCTGGCCTTTTACTTTGAAATTGACCAACATGAATTCTGGTGTGTTGTACCATTCATAGATGTCTTTCCAGCTAATCGCGCCAACACCTTCTTGCATACCCATTTTCTGGCGCATCACGATGCCATGCGGTTGCACGCCCAGGCGAACACCTTTGATTTCCTGTACCGGAAATTCATTCATCTTGCGTTTAACATACCATTCCAGACCAAAGGTACGGATCAGGTAATACAACACCACACAGACAATGGCCACCCAGCAGAACACGGTAGAATAGTTCTTCAGGAGCAGAATGCCCAGAATAGAAAGTGCAACAACAGCACCCATGATCAGCCATGCTTTCATGCCAATTTTATTGGTACTACGCCAGATCACCAGCTGAGCATGACGCTGCTCGGCTTCTGAAATTTCATAGTTCACAGGCTGTAGGGTATAAGCGTATAAATTTTTCGCGGTCATAGTGAAATTAGCAGATTTTAAACTGTAAAAAGTTTAGCACTAATTGTACCAATTCAGTGAGTATATTGTTCCAAAATCAGCCAAATTATAATGAACCTAATTCAGTTGCCTGTTCATCACGCTCATGACTCAAACTTTGTTTCAGTTGGCTCAACTGCTTTAAAATGCTGAACATTAAAGACAGCTGCTGCAAAATGATCAGGGATTTCTGATCTTGCTCCTGATCTTGAACCAAGCGCTGTCGAATATGGGCAATCATGTTTTGCGCACTTAAATCGGGCATTTCATCTCGTATCAATGCACCACGAATGTTCTCAAGTGCTTTGTCCAGTAAATTCAGAATGTCCTGATCTTTAATTTTTTCCCGGTGTGCGCCCAGCGCAGCAATATAACTGATAAAAGTATTGATTCAGACACAGGAACTCAAAGGCCAGCGATTTTTGAACCGGATCAATATCCGGTTCAGTGGCCAGGGTTGAAATCAGTGAGGCTACTTCGGCATCGGTATTATGGGCAGCACGGCGCACAATCCGATATTTCAGGCCATTATTACGTCCTGACTTATACTGCTCGATCACTTCACTCAAATAATCCGCTTCTGCCTGCAAGCTGCGTTTAATACTGCGCGGCAAACGTCGGAACTTCCAGTCCGGAAAAATAAAGCTGACACCGAACCAGGCAATCGCACAGCCAATCAGGGTGTCAATCATACGCGGAATGGCTGCGGCATAGCCCATACCGTCCAGATTGAAGTTGATCAGGGCTAAAATTGTGATAAAGGCGGTGGCCTGTGCATACTGTTTACTGCGCAATTCAAAGAACAGAATCCCACTAAGTACCAGAAGTAATAATTGTCCTTCGATGGACGGCACAAAATACAGAATGGCATAACCGAGAATAATACCGACCAACGTACCGACAATACGCAGACGTAAACGCCGTTTGGTGGCGTTAAAGTTCGGCTGGCTGACAAAGAGTGCGGTCAATAAAATCCAGTAACCATATTCAATATTGCTGACCTGTACGAAGATATAGCTGATCAACAGCACGATTGACAGGCGAATAGCATGCCGGAACAGCACCGACTCGGGTGTCAAATGCTGCTTAATTCGAATCTTGATGTCATCCCAGCCTTTCAGGTCATCATCTCTGAGCTGGTTTTCGATATGTTTGAAACGCTCGGACTTGATACTTTGCTCGGTTTCCAGGTTGCGTAACTGGGCATCAATCGATTTCAGGTTTTGAAACAGTGCAAACAGGGCGCTGATCCAGACCTGATCATAATGCTGCTCATGACGTAACTTATCCAGAGACTGTCTCAGGTTATCAAAGGCATGCTTAAAGCGCTGGTTATGCACATAGGGTTTGCGCATTAGCAAACTTTCACTCAGGTCCTTACAGGCTTTGCCCTGAATTGACATGATGCGCTGGAAGCGGAACAGGATATCGCTATGCTGGAAAATCTTGGCCAGTTTCTGATAATCAATATGTGCTGAATCGGCACGTTCATGAATATCCTGCGCGACAAAATAATATTGCAGGCTGCGACGGGTATCTTTTTGCCCACGGTCGCCTTTCAGGCGAGTCAAAAGGGCAGTTTTCATCTCATTAAAAATCGCAATCAGTTTGCCGTTTTCAAGCGAGAGTTCAATCATGCTCTGCTGATAGCTTTTCGGGGTCATGTCCACATCAAACAGATTGGACTTGGCATATAAAAAGTCACCGAGAGCAGAATAGGAAATGGCAAGCTTGTCTTGCGCCAACCGGGCAGGGAAAGTCAGGAAACTGAGTGTCGACAGCAGACCGTACCACATCGCTCCGATGACCAATAAACCAGCTTGTTTATACCATTCATCAAACAGCTCGACCCCAAGCATGGAATAAACGGAAATCACCAGACAGCCATAGGAAATCGTGGCATAGCGCCTGCCAAGTGACCCGAGCAAAATCAGGGCAATACAGGACACAATTAAGGCCAAGGCAAACAGCAGCGGATAGGGATAGAGCAGATATACACCCACTGCGGTAATAAAGAAGCCAATATAGGTGTAGAGCAGATTTAAAATCCGCACCGAAAAGCGGTCATCAATATCGCTTAAACCGGCTGCGACCACGCCTAAAGTCAGTGGAATCGTCATCAATTGTTGTCCCATAAAATAGGGAACAAAGGCGGTACCTGCAAATGCCGTCATCATGCGCAGGTTATACATCAAGGTCGTATTATAGGTGGTTTGCTTGAGACGAGTGAGCCAAGATTTCAAAGGTCGTCCTTTATACTGCAGTCTTAGAGCTGAATCTGAATAGGCTAATGAAAATAGTATATTTATAAATCTTCATTTCAGCCTAAATCATACTATGCACTGTGTTAATTTGTCTGCATATTAGCGCTTTAAATCTTCATGCTTATGACATCAAATAAAATAGTACAACAACCTTATGCCATGTCCTGGATTGTTTTGCTGGCGACCCTAAGCGCACTCGGGCCTTTATCTATCGATATGTATCTTTCGGCCTTACCGGCCATGGCAGCAGATTTTGGTGTCAGTACCCAAATGGTTTCCAATAGCCTGCCGGCTTATTTCTTCGGTCTGGCGATCGGGCAACTGATTTATGGACCGATCAGTGACCGGATTGGGCGTAAACCACCGCTGTATTTTGGACTGTGCTTATACATTGTGGCAAGTTTACTGTGTGTCTTTGCGCAGGATGAATGGAGCCTGATCGCTGCACGGACTCTGCAAGCCCTCGGTGGCTGTGTCGGGGTGGTCATGGCACGTGCTGCAATTCGGGATCGCCTGGATATGCATTCAGCAGCTCAGGCTTTTGCCAGCATGATGATTGTGACCGCGATCGCGCCAATCATTGCTCCGAGTCTGGGTGCCTGGGTATTGATGTTTTATGAATGGAACATGATCTTCTTGGTGCTGATGGGCTGCGGTCTGTTGAGTCTGGCCTGTGTACATTTTCTATTTAAAGAAACCTTGGAGCCAGAACGCCGTCTCAAACTGAACTTTCAACAGGTATTGAGTTTGTACCGGTGCATTTTTCAGGATCCAAGCTTTCGACGCCCGCTCTATGCCGGCTGTTTTTCCGGTGCGGTGATGTTCTGTTATATCAGCGCTTCTTCTGCCATTCTGATGGATCGTTATCAGCTGACCGAGCAGCAGTTTGCTTATGCCTTTGGTGCCAATGCTTTCGGCATCATGCTGTTTTCGACCTTGAATAAACGTCTGGCTGGGCGTTTCTCAATATTGCAGCGCCTGAAAATCGGCACCTGTCTGCAGTTTGCCGGTGTATTAGGGTTAACATTACTGGGCTGTCTGGACGTAAATTCTGTGTTCTGGGTGTTGCTGGGCATGTTTATTGTGGTGGCAGCCATCGGGTTTACTGGTCCGAATGCCATGGCTTTGGCAATGGCTGAACAGGGCGAGCGGGCAGGAACTGCCAGTGCGATTATGGGCAGTATGCAATTTGTTTGTGGTTTATTGGGCGGCGTATTACTGAATTTTATGCTCTGGCATGCTTTACTGAATATGGCATTGATCATGCTGGTTTTTGTTACTATTTCTGCTTGGAAAATTTTTAAAATAAAGATGCCCGGCCTAAAAAATGCATAAATGCTGGCTGTTCTCTTAGGTAATAAAAATACTGGTCTGAACAGAGGGCTAAGTCAATTGACTTAGCCCTGCTTGCATCACTCATCGATAAACACGGCAAATTCTTCTACGGGAATACGCGGGGTAATAAAGCTGTTAACAATCTGCTCTGGATCGGCATAGCCCAGTGCCATACCGCAGACCAGCTCTTCATCATCAGGTGCGCCGACCAGATCAAGCACGATTGGATGAAAGTGATTCCAGGCTGCCTGCGGGCAAGTGTCCAGACCGCGGGCTTTTGCTGCCAGCATGACATTCTGGATCATCATGGAAACATCCATTTTGGAACCAATGGCCAAAGAACGATGTACGGTAAAGAACAGGCCGACAGGTGCATCAAATAATTCAAAATTACGCAGCTGCTGACGCGCCATTTTTTCCTTTTCGCCTTTTTGAATATTCAGCAAGCCATATAAACCCCAGCCATTTTCACGACGACGTTCAATAAATGGCGAAATCCATTGTTCAGGATAGTAGGCAAAGGTTTCCTGATACTGTTTAGACAGTTCAGGATTTACATAGATTTGCATTTGTGCCTGACAGACACGTTGTACGATTTCATCGCGCTTTTTGCCTGTTACCACATAAACTTTCCAGGGTTGGGTATTGGTTCCTGAAGGTGCGCGGCTGGCCACCGTCAAAATCTCTTTTAAGGTGTCTGTACTAACGGAGGTATTTAAAAAAGCACGCACTGAATGGCGAGAAGTGATGGTGTGATCTACAGCATGAACAAGATTTTGATCCATTATGGGGTCCAGTCAAATATCCTTATTGAGTTTGTAATGACTATAAACTAAACAAACAGAACGGGGGATAGGAAAATTTAATTCTTCGCCAGCTGAAAAAAACAATTTGTCATCAAAATGACTTAAGCACTAAAACTTGGTATTTTTTCAGGTGAGCTTAAATCGCCTAAGTAATAGCAATGGATTTAGTAATAAAGATTGTCTTTGATTTAAAAAATAGCTTAAAACCCAAGTGCTTGAACCATTTAACAATAACAATTTCACACAGAGAACTGGTTTATTTTGACTGAAAATCAAGATAATTTAATTTCAAGATCCCTGTTTCCTTCCGTGTCGAGTAAAAGATTAATATTTTTTTTGAATTAAAATATAGATTAATCTTCATATAAAAATGAGAAGTTATAATTATTTTTTATAGGTAAATTAACTATTGCTAATAAAAAGAAATAAAACTTGATACAAAGAAACAGCATAATGTACGACTTTTCATCTTAATTCATGCATTTCGTGATTAAGATCTGTTTTAAATAACGCGATTCCAGATGGCTTGAATGAAGTCTTTAGGTTGAAAGCACTCATCAAGCACTGAATGTTTTTTTGAGCTTAAAACACAGTTTTTTTACCAGCATGCGCGTCTGTTTGAAAATTGTCTGCAATTTTACAACAGACTGAGTATCGGAATAGAAAAGGTGTTGCTTTTATAAATCTCTCATTTGTTGAATATGATCGTGATGATGATATTCATAAGTTTGAAAGAGATGATAAATCGGTTTGTTTTTCTAAAGGTGATAGATCAAATCAGGATATTTCCAGATGAACATCTAATGAGAGAGCTAGAGATCTAGCGCACTCCATGACTTTTAGAAAAATAAAAAATTCAAAATCATCTTGGGCAAAAAATTATGGATTTTACTTTTAACGCATTTTATACCTTAATTGCCGCAGTCATTGTTTTGTTACTCGGCCGATTCCTGGTTAATAAAATCGATTTTTTAAGACGTTACAATATTCCTGAGCCGGTTGCAGGCGGTTTGGTTGCGGCGATCATCTCATTACTGGTGCATTCATTGTGGGGATATAGCATCACCACCAGTGCAGAATTACAAACCAGTTTTATGCTGATTTTCTTTGCTTCGATTGGTCTGAGTGCCAACTTTTCCAAGTTGCGTGAAGGCGGGATCGGTCTGGTTATTTTCCTGTTTGCTGTTTCGGCTTTCATTATTTTGCAAAATGCGGTCGGCATAAGTCTGGCAACATTACTGGGTATTGACCCGTTGATTGGCCTGATTGCCGGTTCGATTACCTTAACCGGTGGTCATGGTACTGCAGGCGCATGGGGTGAAATTCTAGAAGTCGAACATGGTATTCAAGGTGCGCTGGCACTGGGTATGGCAAGTGCGACCTTTGGTTTGATTATCGGCGGTATTATTGGCGGACCTTTGGCCAAATTACTGATCAATCGTCATAACCTGGCTACTGCACGTACCGATCAGCAAATTGAAACGCGTGACAATACGCCAATGGACAGCACCACCAGCGAATATGTACCGTTTGAATATCCGCATCAGGTGCGTTTAATTACCGCTGATAATGCAATCACGACCTTGGGTCTATTTGCAGGCTGTTTGGCTTTTGCAGAGTTTATGACGGGTTTCAGTAAAGGTACTGCATTTGAACTGCCAACATTTGTGTGGGCATTGGCGGGTGGTGTCATCCTGCGTAATGTACTGGAAGGTGTTTTCAAAGTTCAAATCTTTGATCGTGCGATTGATGTGTTCGGTAATGCTTCATTGTCGCTGTACTTGGCGATGGCGTTGTTATCTTTGAAATTATGGCAATTGGCTGACCTTGCAGGACCATTGATGGTAATTCTGGGTGCACAGACTATCACCATGGCTTTGTATGCCGGTTTTGTAACTTTCCGCCTGATGGGCAAGAACTATGATGCTGCGGTACTTGCAGCGGGTCACTGTGGTTTTGGTATGGGTGCAACACCGACAGCGGTTGCCAATATGCAGGCGATTACCAATATGTATGGTGCGTCGCATAAGGCCTTCCTGATCGTTCCATTATGTGGTGCGTTCTTTGTTGACCTAATCAATGCCACTGTTATTCAAATGATCTTGAAGTTCTTTGTATAATTTAGACCTGATACGATGAGTCATAAGCTCATAAGGATGTGACATGAATGATCAGTTAAATGAAACCTTACTCGGCTGGATTAATGCCCTGAATGGCCCTTTATGGGACTTTCTAGTGGTGTTTCTGGTCGCAGTTGGTATTTTCTATACAATCATGACGGGTGCAGTACAAATTCGTTTGTTCTGGCACAGCATGAAAGTAATGAAAGGCAGCCGTGGCAAGGTTCAGGATGCGCACGGCATTACCCCGTTTCAGGCTTTTGTGACTGGTCTTGCAAGCCGGGTCGGGGTGTAATGTCGCCGGTGTGGCGATTGCCATTGCGATTGGTGGGCCGGGCGCGGTGTTCTGGATGTGGGTTACTGCATTTCTGGGTATGAGCTCTGCTTTGGTGGAATCCTCATTGGCGCAATTGTTTAAGGTGCGCGATCATAAAAACCAGCAATTCCGTGGTGGCCCTGCGTATTACATTACTCAGGGTCTAAAACAGAAATGGCTCGGGATTGTCTTTGCAATTGCATTGATCACGACCTATGGCTTTGTGTTTAATGCGGTTCAGGCCAATGCCATTACCGGTGCAACGTCACACGCATGGGGCTGGGATCAGGCCAATATCATTTTGCCTTTAGGCGGATTGGATTTTGAAGTTTCCTGGATTGGACTAGTCTTAGTATTGATTACAACCACAATCATTTTTGGCGGTATTAAACGTATTGCCAAAGTGGCAGAAAAGGTAGTGCCCTTTATGGCGCTGCTGTATCTGGCGGTGGCTTTGTATATTGCGGTCATCAATTACGATCTGCTCCCATCCATCTTCCAGCTTATTTTCAGTAAAGCCTTTGAGTTTGAAGCCGCTGCTGGTGGTTTCTTTGGTGCCATGGTGTCTATGGCCATGATGATGGGCATCAAGCGTGGTTTGTTCTCTAACGAGGCAGGGATGGGGTCGGCACCGAATGCTGCTGCACCTCCGATGTCAAACATCCCGTGAACCAGGGGCTGGTACAGATGCTCGGGGTATTTGTAGATACCTTTGTGGTGTGTTCATGTACTGCAATTATTATTCTGGTTTCGGGTCTGTATGAAAATGCAGGCTTTGAAGGCGTGACCTTGACCCAGATGGCGCTTGAAAGCCAGATTGGGGCCTGGGGCGACGACTTCCTAGCTTTGATTCTTTTCCTGTTTGCCTATTCTTCGATTATCGGTAACTATGCCTATGCCGAAGGAAACGTCCAGTTCATCAATAACAATAGCCGGGTTATGTTGATTTTCCGCTTATTTGTATTGGTCATGGTGTATTTCGGTTCCATCGCCAGCGTGCCATTGATCTGGAATATGGCGGATCTGTTCATGGGCGTGATGGCAAGTATCAACCTGATCGCAATCCTGTTGCTGATGCCATTCCTGCTGATGCTACTCAAAGACTATACCGGTCAGCTGAAGCGTGGTGTGAAAGAACCTGAATTTAAACTGGATAATCATCCTAAGTTTAAAGACAAAGTTAAATCAGATATCTGGTAAGACTTGAAGCAAACAGCCCCGATCATTCGGGGCTTTTTTTGTGCCAAAGTTTTATTTAGAAGAAATTTAAATAACTTTGATAAAGCACAAAGCCCAAAATCAGGCTGAACCAGACTGGTAGTTTTGAGCGTAGTAGAGCAATCATCACTGCGACAAAGACCAGATCAGAACCATAGCTAAAATAGCGTTGTGAAAGATCCAGCAATAAATATAGTAACAAACCCACCACTGCAGCATTGATGCCCATTACCGCCTGATGAATATGGCGCTGTTGCATTAACCATGACCAGTAAGGCAAGGTGGCAAAAATCAGAAAAAATGAAGGTAAAAAGATTGCACAGGTCGCTAGCACTGCATTCAGCCAGACATAAGGCGTCCAAGGCAGCAAAGCACCGATATAACTGGCAAAACTGAATAAAGGCCCTGGCATCAGCTGGGCAAATGCGTAGCCCAGATCAAAAGATTGGGCACTCACCAAACTAGTCGTGACAAAATCCTGATGTAACAAAGGCAGAATCACATGACCACCACCAAATACCAATGAACCGGTTTGATAGAAATTGGCAAAAAATTGCAGCTCCGATTCACCCCATAATTTGTCCGCTAAGGGCAGCAGCACAAATGGCAAGATAAATGCCAGTAACCAATAGGGTGCAGTGGCAGATCGAATATACGGCGAGCTGATTGCCGTTTTGTTAATTTCTTTGGGTTTCAAATCTGATCGAAAAAAATGTCCTGCCAAAAGTCCACAGATTGCGCCCAGCATAATCACCAGAATCTGATTAAAACTCACTGAAATGACTATCAGTAATGCGACAGAGAGGATTAAGACAGTGTATTGCCAGGCCGTTTTACAGAAGCTTCTCAGCATTTGCCAGAAAGCCCAGGCGATTACAGAAAATACAATTAACTGGATGGTATGAAAGCTATTTGAGTTTAAAATATGAAAATAGCTTTGACCCAATAGCGCCACCAAGGTCATCAGAATGACCGAGGGCAGGGTAAAACCCAGCCATGCGATCACGGCACCAATATAGCCCCGTTGCAGATAACCGATCGACAGCCCCACCTGACTGCTGCTCGGCCCGGGTAAAAGTTGCGCCAAAGCGACCAGCTGACTGTATTGGGTGTCATTCAGCCATTGCAGCTGGGTCACAAATTTTCGGTGAAAAAACACCAGATGCGCTGCCGGACCGCCAAATGAAATGCAGCCCAGTTGCAGGAAAATCAGGAAAATCCGGTATAGTGAGGTTGAAGGCATATTGTTATGGAGAAAAATGAAGATAAAGTAGCTGAACTGTATGACCGTTTTACGAAATTCTACAGACTATTTATGCATGTGTTTATACACTATGCTGCTTTAGATTAATGAGGACATTCTCTGCATGCAGAAATATGTGTTGAGTATGGTGATACTGGGTACATTTGGCCTAAGTGCTTGCCAAACGACCCCAATGACAGCCCAAGCGGCGACCAGTCATCTGCAACCTGCTGCACAACGCGGAGAAGCTCAGGCACGTCCGAATCAAATTGATTTTCAAAAGATCAAGCAAACCCAACAGCGTCCAGTAGTTGCTTTAGTTCTGGGCAGTGGCGGTGCGCGTGGTTATGCACATATTGGTGCGCTGGAAGTACTGGAGCAGGCGGGTATTCAACCAGATTTTATTGTCGGAACCAGTGCGGGCAGTATTGTTGGATCTATTTATGCGAGTGGCAAACCGGCAATTGAACTGCGCAATATTGCTCTCAGTATGCGACCGAATGATGTCCGTGATATCAAACTGGCCAGAAAAGGCTTTTTTGATGGCAAGAAAGTTGAAGACTATGTCAATTTACAGGTCGATCAAACCTCGCTTGAAGCCATGAAAATCCCGATGTTTGTGGTAGCAACCGCGCTGAAAGAAGGCAAGAAAGTCGTCTTTAACTATGGCAATACCGGACAGGCGGTACGTGCTTCAGTCTCGATTCCGAGTATGTTCATTCCGACCATCATTCAAGGTAAAGAATATGTAGATGGTGGTTTGGTCAGTCCGGTGCCGGTCGATGTGGCACGTGAGTTGGGAGCCGATATTGTGATTGCGGTGGATATTCTGGCACAGCCTATTCACACGGAAACCACCAATGTCTGGGGACTGTTTAATCAGAATATCAATATTATGCAGCAACATCTGGCGCATGAAGAATTAAAGCATGCAGATGTGGTGATTCAGCCGAATTTACGCGAAAAAGGTCATATCTTTGATGTGCGTGGCAGGGAACTCACCATGCAGGCTGGTGCCGAGGCGACCCAGTTAAAGTTGATGGAAATTTCACAAGTCTACCAAAAACATGATTATGCTCAAGGACATCGGATTCCACAGTTTGTGGTACATGAACATCACGCTCAATAAATCTTTTTTTGAATTTTCTGTTTATTCCTATATCGCAGAACCGTGGTATAGGGATATTCAATCAAGAGAATGAAAGATCATCGGCTGTAACGCTTAACTGATTGTTATAAAAGATAAGATGATTGCTTATGTCTATCAGTTGGTCGGAATTATCGCAAAAGATAAAATTAATTTTAAATATAACAAATTGAATTATAAATATATTATTTTAAATAATAAGCCTTATTCGTCCTAAATTAAAATTTTAATATTATTATTCGTATACTTAAGTTGATCAAATATTCAAAAGCATCGATGTTCATGCCAGAATGGAGTTTGAAAAGATCACTGCACAGATGTAGACATCATGACGCATATTAAAATTGGACAGCAGGTCAAACTGGCACAATTCGAACACTATATTTTTACAGTGACCGCGACCCATCAGGATGGTTCTTTTACCGTTGAAACCATCTTAGATGGTCAACAAATTTTAAGTTATCAGAAGGTGGCACAGGAAATGCTCAGGCCTGTGATGCTTTAAATCACGGAGAGTCTTTTTATTTTCCTGAATTATTTTTGTTCAGAGCTTAGAACAGTGAAAAATTCTCAGTTGCTATGTGATCAGCCCCAGATAAATAAGTGTTGATTTATTGGCACTTAACTTTCTAACTGAGATTTTAAGCAATTAAATATATTTTTTTCTGTATGAATACATTTTCTATATCAATAATTGTGATGCTTCATTTGCCGAATTGAACATTTTATTCATGTTAAAAAAGTTATAATAATAAGCGATAACCTTGTCATTCAAAGAGTTCAAAGAAAACGATGGCCCCTTTAGATCAAATTGCAGCAGTGTCGGATGACCAGTCAGAGTTAACGATGTCAGTTCTCATGACGCCAGATATGGCAAATTTTTCAGGAAATGTTCATGGTGGAACCATTCTGAAATTATTGGATCAGGTGGCGTATGCGTGTGCAAGTCGCTATTCGGGCAGTTATGTTGTGACCTTATCTGTAGACAAGGTGAATTTTAAAGAGCCGATTCACGTCGGTGAACTGGTTACATTCCTGGCCAGTGTGAATCATGTTGGCCGTACCTCGATGGAAATCGGGATTCGTGTAGAAGCCCAGAATATTCAAAAGAGAACGGTACGTCATACCAATAGCTGCTATTTCACCATGGTAGCGGTGGATGAAAATGGTAAACCAAAACAGATTCCAGCTTTGAACCTGGACAATGACTGGAAACGTTGCCGTTTTGAAGCAGCGGAACAGCGTAAAGTCGCGCGTTTGCAAGAAAATCATCATCCTTCATGCAGTATTTATAAAAAGACTGCACAGAGCTAAGTTAAATCGTGATTGAGAAAAGACCTTCCTTAGAAGGTCTTTTTTTTTGATTCAATTTCAGTTTTTCACTGGAGCTTTGCCATTTTTTACTCTAATATAAAACGATACGTATCGTTTCGATTTTTAGATCTTAAAAGTCAAGTAGAAAAATATGAGCAGTGACGAAAAAAGTTCCCGGCGACAGCAGTGCATTTTACAGGCGGTCGCAGATGCGCTGGCAGAATGTGAATATCATCAGCTGACCATTGAAGATGTGGCTGCACGTGCCGGCGTCGGCAAGTCCACGATTTATCGCTGGTGGAAACATAAATCGGAACTGGTACTAGACACCTTCAAGCAACATACGGCTTCGGTATTTGAGCTAGATGCCTCTAAAAGCCTGAAAAGCAATCTTATTCAACAACTCGGTTCTTTATCTCAAGCGCTGAATCATCCGGTGGGGCGGGCTTTGCTGGTAGTGATTGCCAATCACCGCGAACTGGCAGGGGAGTTCTTTCAGCAATATCTCTTGCCACGTCGGCAACAGACCCATCAACTGATTCAGCAAGCGATTGAACAGGGAGAAATTCGCGCGGATTATCCTTTTGATTTGATGCTGGATACATTATATGGCCCGATTCATTACCAGATTATTTTTTTCAACCGGATTCCAGATGAACACTATATCCAGAATCTGGTCGAGTTGGCCTTACATCCCGTCACTGTTCAAGCCTGAGTTTGTGCTATTTCCCTACAAATTTTAAAAGTTGGTGATTATGTCAGTTAGCGCTGAGCGGTTATGGAATCGCTCATTTATCTTGTGCTTATTCAATAATTTTTTCCTGTTCGTTTATTACTTTGCCTTATTGACCATCTTGCCGATTTACATCATGAAAGATCTGGGCGGTTCGGTAAAAGAAGCGGGTCTGGCGCTGACGCTATTTTTGGCCTCTTCGATTGCGATTCGGCCATTTTCCGGCATGATCATCGAAAAGCTCGGCAAGAAAATCTCGATGCGCGGCGCAGGCGTGATTTTTGCCTTATTTGCCTTTAGTTATTTGCTGGTAGATAGCATGTGGTCGCTGTTGCTGGTGCGTTTTTTACATGGCATCTGGTTCAGTATTCTGACCACGGTGGCAGTACCTGTCGCTAATGAATTTATTCCTGAACAGCGCAAAGGTGAGGGTATGGGTTATTTTGTCATGTCGACCAATCTGGGTGTGGTGTTTGGCCCGTTGCTGGCGTTGACCGTAATTCAGTTCACCAGCTTCAAGGTCTTATTTGGCATTCTTGCCGTTATTATTTCTTTGGGATTAATCTTCTGTTGGATGCTGAAAATCACAGAGTTACCAAAACGTGAAACCATAAGCACAGAGAAAACCAGCTTGAGCTTACAGGATGTTCTGGAAGTCAAAGTTCTGGCGGTGAGTTTCGTGGCTTTATTAACCGCTTTTGCCTACTCGGGCATCATGAGTTTTATTACTGCATTTAGTGAAACCAAGCAGCTTTTGGCCTATACCAGCGTATTCTTTATTGTCTTTGCAGCATCCATGTTGTTGGTCAGACCTTGGGTCGGGAAGATTTATGACCGTAAGGGACCCAGTGCGGTTATTTATCCTTCATTTGTTTTCTTTGCCATTGGTCTGGTGATTGTTAGCCTGATTTCCAATCAATGGATATTATGGTTGTCGGCGGTGTTTATTGGCATCGGTTATGGTTCACTGTTCCCATGTTTACAGACCTTGGCCATTCAGTCGGTCGACAAGCAGCGTATGGGACATGCGATTTCAACCTTCTTTACTCTGTTTGATCTGGGTTTGGCGATCGGTTCCGTGGCCATGGGGATATTGATAGCCTATTGGGGCTTTGAAACCACCTATGTTTTGAGTGCTGTACTCGTCATTGTGACGATATTAGTTTATCGTCAGTATGTTGCCAAAAAGCAAAATAAGCGCCCGGCAAGTTTGGAGTTATAAAATGGAATTAAGACATTTACGTTATTTCGTTACGGTGGCGCAGGAACTGAACTTTACCCGTGCCGCGGAAAAATTAAATACGGTACAGCCTTCATTGAGCCAGCAAATCAAGGATCTGGAGCGTGAGGTTGGTGTACAGTTGCTGGAGCGGAATAACCGTAAGGTCGGGCTAACTGAAGCCGGACAGGCGTTTTTAAAAGAAGCTTTGCTCAGTCTTGAGCATGCAGAGCGCGCCATTCAGACTGCCAGACAGATCGCCAATGCACAGCAGGACCAGCTGAATATCGGTTTTGTCCCGGTCGCGGAAATGAAAGTCTTTCCTTATATCATGCCGAATATCCGCGCACATTTTCCTGAACTGAAAGCACAGTTTCATAGTCTGACCGATGCAGAGCAGTTTAGTGCTTTAAGAAATGGACAGATTGACATTGCCTTTACCCGTTATCCGGGGCAGTTAAGTGAGTTTGATTCGATCCGCATTTTTGATGAGCCTTTAACCCTGATCGTGCCGAAAGATTCTCCAGCTGCGGCCTTGCCCTATGTCAGTATCAAGAGTTTTGAAAATCAGGACTTTGTGATTAGTGATGAGCAGTCCTCACCGCAACTGCATAAGCTGATTCAGGAATTTTTTAAGCAGTCCAAATTAAAGGTAAATGTGGTGCAGTATTCCACCAATATCCTGCTCAATGTCAATCTGGTAGGGATGGGTGTGGGCTGGAGTCTGGTGCCGGCCTATGTGATTCCATTGCTCGGCGATAATATTGTGGTGAAAAAGACCCTGGAACCGTTGCCGATGATTGGACTGTATGCCAATTATCGCAAGGATCAAAAACATGTGGTGATTGATCTGATTTTGAAAGTATTAAAAGAAAAGTTTTGTGTGGATCTTTTTTAATATTTACACACCTTTAATCTGCCCATCTAAAAAGCCGTGCAACAGAAATGATCTGTAGCACATCCTTTTAAATCGGGACACCAAATCGCTTTATACTGAACCTCTAACAATAAAAACTGGTTAAAGCAGGATGATGAAGCTCTATAACAATCCGCAATCACGTGGCCTGACCTTATTGCCTTTGCTGAAAGAATTGCAGATTGAAGATCAGATTGAGCAGGTGGAAGTCGCCTATGAGCATATGCATCAGCAGGCGTATACACAGATGAATCCGATGGGGAAAGTTCCTTGTCTGGTGGATCAGGAGATCGTTATTTCAGAAATGGCCGCCATTATTGTCTATCTCGCTGATAAGTATCGTGACAGAGGATTAGCACCTGCTTTGGATGATCCCAAGCGTGGGGCGTATTTGAAATGGATATTTTTCTGTCATGGGCCCTTCACCGAATATATCGATATAAAAAATTTGCAGGTGTCGCCAGAAAATATTGAAAAGAACCGAAGAAGTTTAAGTTTTGGGAATGAAGCAGCCGTATTTAATTTTCTGAAACAGGGCATCGGGCAGGTCAGTCCCTATCTGTTGGGTGAAAAAGTCTCGGCGGCGGATCTCTATGTGGCTTACTGTTTGATCTTTGCGATCTCTGCGAAAATTTTACCGCCATTTGACGAGTTTAGATCCTTTCTACAGCAGATGGCCTCTCGTGATTCCCTGAAAGATATCCCGTAGTTTCAAGAGTGCCGAGTCTAATTCCTCGGTCTATATATTGTCCGGGATATCTAAAAATAATAAAAAAACCACGCCGAAGCGTGGTGAAAAGTGACCCTAATATTATTTCAGGTAAAGCTTTTTAAACAGTTGCTGACTGGTGCTTTCCATCGACTGTGGAATGGCCAGCGCAGCCACGAAACGGTCAGGACGCAAGATTACAACTGAGTCAGACGTGTTGCCAAACCACGAGCGGATGTCTGTGCCGATATCACCAATGGTGATGACATCTTGATACTCTTTGCGCTGGCTATTTTGCAATTGCACCGCCGGAATCACCTGAATGAATTTCACGCCGAGCGATTTCCACTGTTGCAACGTTTCTGGACTGAGACCCCATTTCGGATCGACACCCCAAGCAATAATCGCAAAATCATTGCCGATCACTTCATCCAGTAACACGGTTTCACCCGAAGCCAGTTGAACTTGAGGCTGGATAAACATCTTGCCGACTGGAGAGTTCTTGGCCCCATTACTCAAAAGTGCGCCGTCATGATATTTCGGCATCGGTTTAAAACGCATTTCCAGCAGGTACTGTTTGATCGGCTTGATATAGTTCAGGGCATAGGCAATGCCGTCACGAACAAAACCTTGCCATTTTTTCGGTGGTGCCAATACGTGACCTGCCATCACCGACAGATCAATCATCGCCTTGGCATGGTCCTTACGTTCGATCTGATACGAGTCTAAAAGTGCGGGGCCAGCTTTACCTTGAACAACCAGCGCCATTTTCCAGGCCAGATTAAAGGCATCACGCATACCGCTGTTATAACCCTGACCTTGCCATACCGGCATAATGTGCGCTGCATCACCGGCCAGTAAAATACGGTCGGCACGGAACTTGTCGGCAATACGGGCATTATGAGTATAGACACGCTGACGGATCACTTCAATACCATCCGTACTTGGTAAAATCTTAGACAGCAGCTTGGCAATATTTTCCGGTTTGCTGAGTTCTTCCTGCGTTTCACCCGGCATGACCATAAATTCAAAACGGCGGATACAATGTGGCAATGCGGCTGATACATAAGGACGTACCGGATCACAACATAAGTAAATATGCGGTGTAGCAAGCGGGTCATTCTCAAGGTCGATCACGATCCACTGATTTGGTGCAGTTTCACCTTCAAAGGCAATGCCCAGATTACGGCGCACATAGGAATTACCGCCATCACAAGCAATCAGGTATTGAGCGCGAACAATTTCTGCATCGCTCTCTTTATTTTGCAGGTTGAGTGTTACGCCGTCAGTATCCTGACTAAACTGAGTCAATTGACGAGAAAACAGCACTTGCGTGTTTTTATATTGCTTTAAGCCTTGCAGCAGAACGTTATCAACTTGTGGCTGAATAAAGGCATTACGGCGCGAGAAACCAAACTCACGTGTTAAAGGCTGAATATCTGCAAAACAGCGACCTTTAGGCGTCAAGAAGCGCATCGCATGATTCGGAGTGGTATGCGGTAAGACTTGATCGACTAAACCTAAAGATTGAATGGTACGCAAGGATTCATCATCGATTCCAATCGCCCGTGGATAATCAATCAAACTATCCAGTTGCTCGACAATCGTGACAGCTACGCCTTGCTTGCTCAGATAGTTGGCAATGGTTAAGCCTACAGGGCCGGCGCCAAGGATTGCCACTTCAGTAGTGTAATTAGTATTGCTCATAGCGAATGTCCATTCAATCGACTTGCATTTGATGCTATTAAGGGACAGTTAGAAGCCAGAAACAAGTTAGGCGATAGTAGCTTAAGTATATGGATGATATTGGTTTTAAACGGATTATTTTTAAATAAGTATTTGAATTGAAATATAAAAATAATAAAAATTTGATAGCCCGTATTAATTCTATGATCAGTTTTGACTATGGTGATAAATAGATTTTGTGCAATAAAAATGCTGAACCAGCATTAAGCATGATTCAGCATCGAATAATATCGGGGCAGTATAGGAAAGCCTACTGGAGAATTACTGTCCCTGATATCTTCGTTGAAGGATTAAACGAGTCGTTCAATCACTTAACGTGCAGCAGGTTTTGCAGGTGTCATAGTTTCCGCAGCAGCTTCAGATGCAGCAGGCTGCTCTGCAGATGCACCTGCAACCGGGGCATTTGATTCAGGTAATTTCTGGGTAGTCACAATCACTTTTTCTTCTGCAGTGGTCGTTTTCGCATCTGTGTTTTTACTATCAGCAAAACTGGTGGCTGCAGCCGCAGTAAGCGTAGTGGCAAGTAAGATTTGTGCATATTTCATTTTTGGCATCCTTTTATTCATGTCATGTAATGTAATCTGCCGAGCTGACCATCACATCAATTCGACAGATGCTCATCCTAAGTACAGGAATTTTACTGAGCAAATCAATTAACAAAAGCGACACGCAGGGAATAACTCTGCAGATACAAAACTGAGAAAGTTGTTTTATTTCTGTTAATTATGCGGAGTTTTATTTAATAAAAGTGTGTATGAATATTTCAAAAATCAAATTTGAAATAAAAGTTAACATAGAAAATTGGTAATTTTGGATCATTCCATTAATTTTTATCTCTGTTATTTTCAAGGCATGTTCACTAAGAACACGCATTTTAAAGTGACACTGTGCTTTATAATGCAGGGCATTGCTATTTCTATTCAATCTCTTGAGAGCCGATTTTGAAAATTCTGTCAGCGTCGCAGGCTATTCCTGTCCATATCATTTCCGGATTTTTGGGTGCAGGTAAAACCACACTACTCAAACATTTACTGCAGCAAAAACCGGAACAGGAAATCTGGGCAGTACTGATGAATGAATTTGGCCAGATTGGGGTAGATCAGCAGTTATTGCCGCAAGACCAGGGCTTTGCGGTCAAAGAGCTACTCGGTGGTTGTCTATGTTGTAGCAGTCAATTGCCGATGCAGATTGCCTTGTCACGTCTGCTATCAGAAGTGAAACCGGATCGGCTATTTATCGAACCTACCGGACTGGGGCATCCTGGCCAATTACTGGAACAGCTAACCGAGCCGCACTGGCACAGCCATTTAAACATGCAGGCTTTAGTCACCGTGGTGGATGGTTCGCGTTTGCATGATCGGGACTGGACCCAGCAAAACCTGTATGCAGACCAGCTCAAGGCAGCGCATATTGTGGTGATTTCACATACTGACTTGATGACAACCGCAGATCACGCAGCGCTCATGCAACTTCAGGCGGAATATCAACCTTATGCCCAACAGTGGTTAATGACTGAGCAGGGGCAGCTCAATATCGAACCGATCAAGCAGAAGTATCAGGGTTCCGCCCGTCAGATCCAGCCTTTGTTAAAACAGCAGCAGACCCTCCTTTCCGCGGATACGCCCGTAGTGATTCAGCAGATGCCTTATCATTATGTAGAAAGCGCGCAGGGTTATCAGGTTGCTGGCTGGAAATTGCCAAAACGCTGGAAATTTAATTTTTATGATCTGCTGGATCTGCTCTGTGAACAAAAAGACTGGCTCAGAATCAAAGGGATTTTTCATACCGACAAAGGCTGGAAAAGCTTTAATTTTAATCCTGAGCAGTTTAATTATCAGTCGGTAGATGAAGGCATTGATAACCGAGTAGAAGTGATTTATCAACAGTCACGGGATTGGCTGGCATTTGAAACTGCTTTGATGCAATGCCATATGGATCTGGAAAAATAACGGCACTGTTTCTAGTACGCCGAATGAATTATTGGCCTAAATCTGTTCAGCAAAATAGCGCTAAATCTTATATGCTAGGCGCCAAATTTGAGGATTATGTGATGGCGTTAAAAGCGACGATTTATAAGGTTGATTTGAATATTGCGGACATGGATACGCATCGTTATGCAGACTATCAGCTGACGATGGCGCTGCATCCTTCAGAAACCATTGAACGCTTGATGGTACGTATTCTGGCCTATGCGCGCTATGCCGATGAAGCATTGGAATTTACCAAGGATCTGTTTGAAACCGATGAACCGGCACTGTGGGAAAAGGATCTGACCGGGCAACTGGTCAAATGGATTGAAGTCGGTAGCCCGGATGAAGATAAAGTCAAAAAGGCCAGTGCGCGTTGCAAGCAGGTCGCAGTCGTCACCTATGGTTCTGCGGTGGATGAATGGTATAAGCGCAGCAGCAAATTAAAAACCTTAAAAAATGTGGAAGTGTGGAAGTTATCTACTGCAACTACCGACGCATTGCCACAATTATGCGAACGCACCATGCAGTTACAGTTAAATGTGATGGATGGTGAATGGACCTTGATTGGTGATCAGGGCCAAGTGCTAGTGGAATGGGAACAGTTACAATAAGGTCAAATAAGGATGCAAGTCTGGACTTGTATCCTGTAGCTCAAATTGCGTATATCTGAGGAATAAGAATACGCAGGGCTGCACCATGTACCATGAACTTTATGATTTATTGCTGGCTGTCGCGATTGGTGCAATTATTGGTGCAGAGCGTGAATATCACAGTAAATCTGCTGGATTGCGTACCATAATTATGGTTAGTCTGAGTTCCTGTTTATTTACCATTATCTCCCTGAAAATAGGGGTCGCTAATCCTGACCGGTCAGCTGCTAATGTCTTAACTGGACTGGGTTTTCTAGGTGCCGGTGTTATTCTGAAAGATGATAACCGTATTTCTGGAATTACCACCGCGACCACGATCTGGATGACTGCAGCACTCGGCATGGCGGTCGGTGCAGGCTATGAACTCTTAAGTATTTGGGCCACTTTTATTGTCATGGCGGTGCTGGTTCTATTGATGTACGTACAGCGCTGCATTGAATCTCTGAATCAGGAACGCAGCTATGAAATCGTCTGCCCATTTGATCAAAATGACTCCAATCATTACGAAATGCTATTTAATCGTTATCAGTTAAAAGTAGTGCATTCCTCACAAAAAAAATTGACCAACAGATTATCGGACGCTGGATCCTGATGGGATCGGCCAAGAATCATCAAGAATTAACCCAGTATTTACTCAATGATAAGAATATTCAGGAACTCAGCTTTTAACCCATCAATGGCCCAGACTTAAAAAAATAGTGCATTCCGGTTTATACTGAGCTTTGAATTTTATGCCCCTCTCAGGTAAATAACCATGATCAACGAACTTGAAATTATTGATTTAAAAGTAGGCGAAGGTAAAGAAGCGGTGAAAGGTGCCTTAATTACCACGCACTATACTGGCTGGCTGGAAGATGGAACCAAGTTTGATTCTTCTATTGACCGTGGTAATTATTTTGAAACTGTCATTGGCACAGGCCGTGTAATCAAAGGCTGGGATCAGGGGATTCTGGGAATGAAAGTTGGTGGCAAGCGTAAATTGATGGTGCCTGCACATTTAGCCTATGGCGAACGTAAAATGGGTAAAGTCATACCAGCCAATTCCAACCTGATTTTTGAAATTGAACTGTTTGATGTAAAAACACGTGATTAAAATGATTTAACTAGCTGAATAACAAGTCTGTTTTTTATTCAAAGATATACGCTGGTTCCGGTGCAGTCGCTTCAAAATAGGCTGTGTCGGAGAAGCTACAAAAAACATCTAAAAAGATTTGAAATCAAAAATATTCCTTGTAAATTATAAGAATAATAAAAAATTATCTGGAGATAGAACATATTTGCATAACTCGATAAGGAATGTCTGTTTTTTTGTATTTGTCTGGGCCTTTAGCTGGATGACTTGGATCACAAGTTCAGCAATCGCCCATGATGAACTCCCGTCGCCGTCATTTCAGCAGCAATCTCACGACCATATTACTGAAGTCCATTTTACCGAACATAGCAGCCGCTCTTTGCAGGGAAAATGGCTGTTTTATCCGAGCCAGTTTATTATTCAGCCCAGTCCCGTACTCGAGTCAAAAACAGTTGAATTGCCAGCCTCTTTTAAAACTCTGGCGGGTTCAAATTCTGGCTATGGTACCTTTATTGGTTATTTTAAAATTCCGAAAGAATTTCTCGGGCGACGTATCGCGATTCGGATTCCGACCCAGTACGGCGCCTATCGAGTATATGTTAATGGACAGTTTATTGTCCGGCTCGGGGAAATCAGTACTACACCTGACAAACAGGTGACTGAGAAAGCACCGCGTATTGGCTATTTTGTTCCCGACACTGAATATATTACTTTAAGCATTCAAGCCTCAAATTATACCCACTTGCATGGTGGCCTCGAACGACCGATGCAGATCGGCGTTGCAGGTACCATTAATCGCCAATTCCAGCAGCTCATGATGAGTATTGCCTTGGTGTGCGGCGCGGTACTTGGGGTGGGGGTATTTACTATTCTATTTTCGGTATTCAGGGGATCACGAGAACGTAACAGTAAAAGTATCTTTGTTTTTGGCTGGTTTATTGTCTTTTTGGCCCTGCATAACCTGTTTTCTGCACCTTATGCCTATTCGGTATTTACCAATATCAACTGGCTGTGGGGAACCCGCTTAGAGTATCTGTTTACTTTTATTACTGCCTTCTTTTTTCTCAGTTATATGCATCTGTTTAACCGGCGCTATCTAAATCCGGTGATTTATTATATCGCAGTGGCATTACTGGTCTTTAACATTACTTTCACCCTATTTTCCCCCCCAGAGATATTTGAACGCCTGGCCCTATTTAGTGCGATTTTTGCCTTGGTCATCATCGGTAATTTTATTTACGGCTTTTATCAGACCTTACGTTATAAAGAGCATTATTCACGTCTAAATCTGATTGCGATTATTTTCCTCTGTCTAACTTTTTTGAATGATTATCTATTGCTGATCAATGTAATTAAAACCACGCATTTGTTCTTTATTTCAACCAGTATCTATGCCTTATTAATCATGTTTCAGCAGTCCAGACATTATGCACATCAAACTTATGAGACTGAACAGCTGAACCTGAACCTGATCGCCCTCAATAATTCGCTCGATCAAAAAGTCAAAGAACGCACCCAGCAGCTGCGTGAAGTGAATGCCAAACTGGAACAGCAAATGAATATTGATGCGCTGACCGGGGCTTTTAACCGGCGTGCCTTAAATCATGAAATCCAGCAGCAATTTTTACAGACCCAGCAACAGCCGCAACATACCTTGATTTTTGCCATGCTCGATGTCGATTTTTTTAAAAACTATAATGACTATTATGGCCATTTAAAGGGGGATGAAATCCTGAAAAATCTGGTCAGGATTATTCAAGCTGCTTTGCCACCGTCTGGCTATCTGGCGCGTTATGGTGGTGAAGAGTTTGCGATTCTGCTCACCGGAATCCCGGTTCAAACCGCCCTGAAAAATCTGGAAAATGTGTTAAACCAGATTCGGGAACAGCGTATGCAACATCTGAATCGGCCAGATGCGAAAGATTATGTTACGGTCAGTATGGGCGCGGCCTGGGTTGAACAAAAACATAGCTATGCAGATATTCATGAATTGATGAAAGCGGCAGATGTGCAGCTCTATGCCGCCAAACAGGCAGGACGTGATCAGTTAAAAATTGAAAAAGAGGCCGATTAAAAAACATATTTATACAGATAACGCGATTCATCTTCTGACTCGGCAGAATGTGGATGAAAGCCGCAGTGTTGATAATAACTTAAGGCAGTGTGGGTAGACTGTATTTCAATCTGATGAATTTTTTTCTTTAATAAAGCGCGATGCATTTGATGAAATAACTCGGTGCCAAACCCCAGTCTTTGGCAGTGTTGGGCCACATAATGCATCCGGATTTCTCCAGCATCACTGACCAATAAGAACCCGACTACCTTGTCATATATGAGATAAACCCAGCAATCATTATACAGCATATCGACAATCAGGCTGGCATGATCAAATTTTTCTAGCCAGGTTTGAATTTTACTTTCTTCACGCTGATGATTCAGTACACAGGACTGAATGCTGTCATGAATGACCTGAATAATTTGAGGTATATCTTCGACCCTCCCTTCACGAATCATAATATTATTCATTTTCTCGAACATTTATAGGGAAGGTTTATTTGATAAAAAAGAAGAGGGTAAAAAACAGAACAATATTGTAGTTTTTTGAGAATCTTTGCTGTGATTTATCCATGTGAAGATCGGTTCTGTTGCTGATTTGTCCTGTTTGTTTATCTCAAGTTCTTGAATCTCATTACAGAGTTAAAAATAAAAAATCAAAGTAAATCAATTTTTGAATAAATCGAAGTTCGAATCTGGGCACAAATGAACAATCAGAGAAGATAAATAGTAAAGATAAGCCTGAAGTTTGCACTGTACAAAAAATAGACGTATGCTGAGTCAAAAGGGACTATTCAAATGAATCTTGATCCTATAACCATAAAAATAAAATTAGTCACATGAGATAATCAACCATGCTGAAATTACTGCTCTTGTTATGTGTTTTATTTATGTTG
This sequence comes from Acinetobacter sp., assembly GCF_049284435.1. GTDB lineage: Bacteria > Pseudomonadota > Gammaproteobacteria > Pseudomonadales > Moraxellaceae > Acinetobacter. The sequence goes on from NZ_JBAPXX010000107.1 coordinate 28,933, forward strand.
AATGCTGCCTGGATCGTAGGCAGAAAGATCTATAAAGCTCAGCGCCATCTGGCGCGTCAGCGTCCAGAAAAACCGGCACAGATTTCCAGCATTACAGAGCAAGAGGTCATCGAGCAAGAGCAGAAAGTACATCTGGTGGATGCTTATGAACTGGAGCTGTTTGACGATGTGGCACAGCTATTCTTTCAACGGCAGGTACATATTGAGAATCGGGCACAGGCCGAACAGTTACAGCAAGAACTATTACAAAAAATGCCGATGCACAGTGGCACCCAGATTCGTCAGATGGATTTAGGCGAATGGTCTATTTTCTGGAATTTTTATGATCAGTCACTGGAATATTATGTCGGTCGCTATGGCGTCTTCTATGCGCATGTTGACCGTTTTGGAGAAGAGCACCGTCAGGAAATCCGCAGCGATCTTTTGCATTCTGACTGTGCTTAGAACACAACTTTCAGTCATTTTCTACGACTGAAGATCTCAGGCTAGGTACTTAAGCCGTTGTAATTCAGAAAAGGTATCTAATGCCTTACCTTAGATTTTTTCTGCCCCTTGGCGGAAATAGACCATATAATTCATCTCCTTTAAGCCATAATCTTGCGCTAGAAAAACCTCAAAACTCGCGAGTCGTATTCTCGAAATAGTCATTTAAGAATGTAGGAAGTCTGGCGAGCAATGGTCCGGACTAAAAAGGCAGGAGCGCTATGATTATTGATTTTTATCAAGCACAATTACAGAAGTTTATTGCTCTGGCGATAAAGATTGAGGTTGAGCCTGAACTGTATTTGCAGTTTGATTCGGTCTCGGATTTTTATAAGGCTGACTGGTTGCAGGATTTTCCGGCTGGTACAGAATACTATGTTTCTGGTCTGGATGATGGTGCCGATGAGTTTCATGCCGTGATTTATTATGGCGAAGCACAGCTACAGATCAGCTGTGGACAGGCACAGCTTTCAGTAAAACTATGTTGCAAACATTGACCGGATTGCCGGTATTTCCCGATAAAAGAATAATGACATTCGCTATAAAGTTGATATAAATTGCAAAGTCATCTCTGTATTTGATTTTTATTCGCATTGGTCGGGAGTGGCATAGGCGAATATCGTGATAAAAATAAGGAAAAAAAGCATGGCACATCAGTTCACCGTAAAAGCAATTATCAATGGCGTGTCTATTGATGAATTTAAGCGTTTGGCCAATGATATTCGTTTGCATGAGGCAGTTTGTCATCGAATTCCTGCGCAAAACTTGGAAATCCTGGTTTCGGAAAAGCAGGGGCATATGTATACCCTGAAACGCGCTTATAATCTGGATGTTAATATTCCTGATATCGCAAAAAAATTACTCAAAGATGCATTCCGTTTGCAGCGTACCGATGTCAGCGATCTGAATGAAATGACTTCGACGGTACAACTCGGTGCAAACTTGCCGATCGAAGCTATCTGTCAGCGTGCAGTCACCGGAGATGAAGACCAGATCCAGTTTCAGTTAAACTGGACAGTCAAAGTCAAAGTGCCTTTGCTGGGTGGCATGCTAGAAAAGCATGCTGAAGGTGAGATTCGTAAATTTAGTGAAATTGAACTCAGCATCGTCGAAGATGAATTGCGTAAAGGTCTCACCGCTTGAAGCAATCAAATAGTGTGATTGACCTAATTTAAAAGCTGGTCATGTATACACTGGGTGGTGGTAGTCATTTGAGCGGTAGATCGCCATTTTCAGTGTATTGTCACTATCCAAAAAACTTTTTTAAGTGCTGATAAAGTTTGCCGTCACATTAATGCTGATGGCCAGAATGGTGGTATTGAATCCGTAGGCCAAAAGCAAATGTAAGGTATTTAGAACCCGCATGGATTGGCAAGTAATGGATACATCTGCAGTTTGCGCAGAAGTCCCGATGATATAACTAAAATATAGAAAGTCTGGATAAGTCGGTCTGGTGGTATTGGGGAAATCCAGTCCACCTTGTTGCTGTTTGTCGAGCGCCAGATAAAAGTCATGTGCATAATGAATTGCAAAAACCGTATGCATCAAGAACCAGGCTGAAATAATGGTCAGAACTGATAAGATTAAATGGCCGGTTCGGATGGTGGTATCTTTGGGTAAGTGATTAATTTCAATAATAATCGCTATAAAACACATGATGAGGGTGATGATCACCAGAAACAGAATGATCCATTTACTGGCATCCTGTTGCATGGCGCGTTGCAGAATATGAGCATGATCAATACGCCAGAGTTTTTTTATGGTCAATAATAAATAAGCGTAAATCGCGATATTCCAGCTGATCAACAGGCAGCTTGACCAGCTCAAAGGGGTGACTGTCTGTAAAACCAGATAAAATCCAATGATGGCTGGGAAAATAATAAAGAAATACAGACGGGATTGAAGTGCCGTTTTTATAGACTGAAGAAACTGCATCATGTCATTTATATTTGTTTTGCTGACTTCTCAAGATCCTAGCACAGAACCGTTTGCAATAAAGAAGATTGCACCGGCCTGAATATCAGCCTCAGTTATTTCCTCTACGACATATCATCCTAAAGGTGTCGAACTGATTCGAGTTGAGTAATTTGACTGCGCGGATCGCGCAGCAGGCGTGATTATCTCAATAAATTTTTTCTGAACCGATGTTTAGATGGATTGAGCGGGTTGTTGGATTGCAGTGCCATAAGCAAAGACTTCTACCATGCCACCTTGCATACCGAGTTCAGTCGTGCTGAGCCGAATACCCATAATCTGAGTCGCCCCGATTTTTTCGGCCTCGAGTTTTAAACGTACAATCGCTTCACGTCGTGCGCGTTCTACTACACTTTCATAGCTGGTCAGACGGCCACCAAGCATATTCTGTACATTGGCAATCGCATATTTAAAATAATCATGGGAAATGACCACATTGCTGCTGATCATCTGTCCGGAATATTCAGACACAGCGAAGCGGCTATTGTTCACCCGAATATATGCCAGACGTTGTTCCTGTTCATCCAGATAACGAAAATGTTTACGTTCGTTATAACGACCAAAGCCGAAACCGACACTAAACAGAATGGCAAAAATAATGATCTGTAGAATTAAACCATCCATGCTTTAATCTGCCTGTGGAAAAGGGTCGGGCAATTTTGGCATGATCGGATCAACTACTACGGCTGTCCCATAAACAAAGAGTTCAGAAGCACCTTGGGCAATATTAGAGGTCGAGAAACGAATGCCGACAATCGCATTGGCACCCATGCTGCGGGCTTTTTCAATCATGCGGTTCATGGCTTCCTGACGGGATTCTTCCAGCAGTTCGGTATAGGCGGTGAGCTCACCACCGACAATATTTTTCAGGCCGGCCAGTAAGTCACGTCCGACATGTTTGCTGCGTACAGTACTGCCATAAACCACATCAATTTGCTGGCGAATGGTATGACCCGGGACAGATTCCAGATTGCTAAGTAACATGTGCATGTTTTCTAAATAAATCGCTGGTCTATGACAATAGGAAAACTGCCTTGAAAATGCAATAAAAAAAGCCCACCGAAGTGAGCTTTTTCTGATCTATCTGGAATTTATTGCGCTGGTTGTTCTGCCGTACGGCGCTGTTCAGACACAGACGGTGGATTCGGCAGGGTATCCGTCGTATTGACTTTCAAGCCACCACCCAGGGTTTTGTAGACTTCAACCTGATTGTTCAGATTGGCCTGTTCAAGCAATAACAAACCTTGTTCTGCTGCATAAGACGCACGCTGTGCATCCAGTACAGTCAGATAGCTGTCAATCCCTGCGCGGAAACGTGCCTGCGACAGGCGATAGGTGGTATTGGTTGCTTCGACCAGACGGCGCTGTGCCGCTAGACGATCACCAATATTCTGACGTACTGCTAAGGCATCATTTACTTCACGGAAAGCCGTTTGAATCGACTTTTCGTAATCTGACAAGGCAATTTGCTGATCGGTTTCAGAAATACGTATATTGGCCTGACGGGTACCCCAGTCAAAAATTGGAATATCCAGACTCGGGCCAAAAGACCACGCAAAACTGCCAGATTTAAACAGATCGCCTAAATCAGTTGAGGCATAACCTGCTGAACCGGTCAGACTAATCGTTGGGAACAGACGCGCACGTGCTGCCGCAATATTGGCACCCGCCGCAGACAGACGATACTCTGCTGCACGGACATCTGGACGGTTGATCAGCAGGTCACTTGGCAAGCCTGAGCCCAGTGCGGTATTGGCGGTGATACGGGTAATGCGTTGTGCCGGTAACAAATTCGCCGGTACTTGCTGGCCGACCAGCAGGTTTAACAGGTTTTGTGCCTGTGCTACCTGAGTGCGGTAATTCGCCACATCATTACGTGCGGTTTCAACCGAGATCTGTGCCTGACGTACAGGAAGCTCGCTGTCGATCCCGACATCAAAACGTTTCTTGTTCAGATTGAACGATTCAAGCTGGGCTTTCAATGTTTGTTCAGCCAAAGCCAGATTGGCATTGGCAAACGAATAGCTGAGCCAAGCTTGAGACACCTGACCAATCAAAGCAATTTGCGTCGCATCTCGAGCACTTTGGGTCGCCAGAAAACTATCCAGCGCATTGTCACGTAAGCTGCGGACACGTCCCCAAAAATCCAGTTCATATGCAGTTACACCCAGTCCGACATTATAAGTCGTCACTGCACCACGATTCTGCGAATTCATGGTGTCTTGGCGCAATACGCTACCGCTGGCACCAATAGTAGGTAACTGGTTGTTTTCAGTAATCTGATACTGTTGTTGAGCTCGCTGAATATTAAGAGCAGCAGTGCGCAAATCACGGTTATTGTTTAATGCCAGATCCAGCACCTGTAACAGGCGCTGATCGGCAAAAAAGTTTTTATAACCCTGTTCTGCTACAGAAGTACCAGACGCATTGGTATAGCTGCTCGGGATATTTGCCTGCGCAACCGGCTCTGGACTACGCATGCTTTGACAGGCGGTCAAAGCAAGCGCAAGGGCAGATACCGCAATGCTACGACCTGTAATAGACCATACATTTTGCATTACGACTTATACTCCTGATTTTGTTGTTTTGGTTTGTATTTAAAGATACTTCGAATCCAGACATAGAATACCGGAATAAAGAAGATACCTAACAAGGTCGAGCTGATTACGCCACCGAGTACACCATAACCGACCGAATGCTGGCTACCTGCACCTGCGCCTGAAGCCAGGGCAAGCGGTAATACACCAAAACCAAAGGCCAATGTGGTCATGATAATTGGACGTAAACGCATTTTTGCCGCATGCAAGGTCGCATCGAATAACTCTTCACCCTGTTCTTGCAGCTCTTTCGCAAACTCGACAATCAAGATCGCGTTTTTCGCCGACAGACCAATGACGGCAATAATGGCCACCTGGAAGTAAATGTTATTCGACAGGTTCGGATTTTGCAGCAGCACCATTCCACCATAGGTGAGTAATAATGCACCGACAATACCCAATGGTACTACCAGCAGCACCGAGAATGGAATCGACCAGCTTTCATACAGGGCTGCCAGACACAGGAAGACAATCAGGAGTGACAGGGCATACAGGAACGGGGCCTGTGCACCAGATTCACGTTCTTCTAAAGACAGACCTGTCCATTCGAAGTCAAAGCCCGTCAAGCCCATTTCTGGTAACTTGGCTGCAATTTCTTCCATGGCTACCATTGCATCACCAGAGCTGATGCCCGGAGCAGGTGTACCCTGAATATTCATTGACGATACGCCGTTATAACGTTCCAGACGTGGTGAACCATAGGTCCATTCGCCTGTTGCAAAGGCCGAGAATGGCACCATTTCACCGCGATTATTACGCACATACCATTGGTCCAGATCTGCCGGCATCATCCGCGAGTCAGCTTCACCCTGAACATAGACTTTCTTGACACGACCGCGATCAATGAAGTCATTGATATATGAACCGCCCCAAGCAATACCCATGGTGCTGTTAATTTCGGCAACGCTGACACCCAGTGCACCTGCTTGCGCATGATCCACAATGACACGGTACTGAGGAGTATCTTCCTGACCGTTTGGACGTACACCTGCCAGACGCGAATCTTGTGCTGCCATGCCCAGGATTGCATTACGTGCTGCCAGGAGCTGGTCATGACTTTGACCACTTGCAGCCTTGAGCTGTAAGTTGAAGCCAGCCGACACACCCAGTTCAGGCATCGCAGGAAGCTGCAATGGCATGATATAAGAGGCATCTTTGACAATCATGTTCAGCGCCATACCACGTTGAATAATGGCACCGACCTGAGATTCCGGACTGTTACGCTCAGACCAGTCTTTCAGTTTAATAAAGGCCAGACCTGCGTTTTGTCCCACACCGGTAAACGAGAAACCTGCCACACTAAACACGGACTCGACATGATCTTTCTCGTTTTCCAAGAAATAGTTGGTCATGGTGTTGACCACTTTGTCGGTACGTTCCAGGGTTGCATTTGGCGGTAGCTGAACCAGCGCCATAACCACACCCTGATCTTCATCCGGCAGGAATGAAGACGGCAGTTTCTGGAACAGCAGCACGATAACACCCAGCACTACTGCATAGACAATGCCTGAGAAAATCTTGCTGTGGGTCATGCGATTCACGCCGCCCTGATATTTCACAGCCACATTGTCAAAGCTGCGGTTAAACCAGCGGAAGAAGCGGGCAAAGATACCGTTACTTTGCGGCTTGTTCGGATCATGCTGTTTCAGCAAGGTCGCACACAGGGCAGGGGTGAAGGTTAATGCCACTATCAGCGACAAGACCATTGCTGTGACCAGCGTAATCGAGAACTGACGATAAATAACCCCGGTAGTTCCACCGAAGAATGCCATGGGAACGAATACTGCTGACAGCACTGAGGTAATACCAATCAGTGCGCCAGAAATCTGTTTCATCGACTTTTCAGTCGCAGAAACCGGATCCAGATGCTCTTCCACCATGACCCGTTCGACGTTCTCGACCACAACAATTGCGTCATCGACCAGAAGACCGATCGCCAGCACCATGGCAAACATGGTCAGGGTATTAATCGAGAAGCCGAAGACGTTAATCACGGCAAAGGTACCCAATACCACGACTGGAACTGCCATGGTCGGAATAATCGTGGCACGCCAGTTCTGCAAGAACAGGAACATGACCAGAAACACCAGAATAATCGCTTCGATCAGCGTTTTGACCACGCTCTTGATCGACAGTTCAATAAATGGTGTGGTGTCAAAGGCTAGCTGATCGACCATGCCTTGCGGATAGTTGGGACGTAATTCTTCTAAGCGTTCTTCAACAGCCTGTGCTGTATCGAGCGCATTCGCGCCAGTCGCGAGTTTAATTGCGACACCACCAGCAGGCTTGCCGTTGAACTTGGAATCAAACTGATAATTATCTGCTCCCAGTTCAACCCGTGCTACATCTCCGAGGCGAACTTGTGCACCTGAGGTGGTATTTTTCAGGAAGATATTGCTGAACTGTTCCGGCGTTTGTAACAGACTTTGAGCCGTTACCGTCGCATTCAGAACTTGGCCTTGAACTGCTGGCGCACCACCCAACTGACCTACGGCAACCTGGGCGTTTTGGGTACGAATTGCAGTAGCAATATCACTTGGCGTCACTTGCAGGCTTGCCATCTTGGCTGGATCCAGCCAGATACGCATCGCATAAGAACCACCAAAGACCTGAACTTCACCGACCCCGGCCACACGGCTTAAAGGCTCAGCAATATTCGAGTTAACATAGTCTTTGATGTCATCTGCAGTCAGGCTGCTATCAGGTGAATAGAATGCCAAAACTTGCAGGAAGCTTGCACCCGATTTGGTCACCCGCACACCCTGACGCTGTACATCTTCAGGCAGCAGGGCAGTCGCAGACTGTAATTTGTTTTGAACCTGAACCTGTGCGATATCAGGATCGACACCCTGGTCAAAGTTCAAGGAAATAGAAGAAGAACCATTACCCGCACTGTTAGACGAGATATAGCGCAAGCCATCCATACCGTTCATCTGCTGCTCGATAATCTGGGTCACTGTATTTTCAACAGTTTCAGCAGATGCACCCGGATAAGTCGCAGAAATCGTCACGGTTGGTGGCGCGATGGTCGGATATTGTGCAATCGGCATTTTGCTGATGGTTAAGATACCCGCCAGCATAATCACCAATGCAATCACCCATGCGAAAATCGGGCGATGAATAAAGAATTGAGCCATGAACCATTACTCCTTATGCATTTGCAGCAGGTTTTTGTTCAGGTTTCTCTTTAGCATCATCTGCCTTTTTCTCGCTCGCTGCAGGCTGTTGCGGTGCAGCACCTTGTGGCGCAGCAGCTTGAGGTTGATAAGGTTTTGGTACAACTTGCTGTTCAGGTTTTACTTTCGCAATGCCATCCACAATCACTTTATCGCCTGGATTCAGACCTTCGGTCACAATCCAGTTGCTGCCTTGGGAACCAACGGTAGTCACTGGACGTGGCGTCACTTTATTGTCAGCACCGACTAGCATCGCCATCGCCTGACCTGTTGGGGTACGGGTCAAAGCTGCTTGCGGAATCAGGAAAGCATTCGGTACTTCACCCTGTACGATTTGAGCAGTGGCAAACATACCTGGCAGAAGCAGGTGATTTTTGTTCGGGAACACCGCACGTAAAGTCACGGTACCTGTTTCAGGGTTCACACTGGCATCGGAGAATGCAAGACGGCCTTCAACCGGGTAGATACTGCCATCTTCAAGCTTTAACTTGACTTTGGTGTTGTTCGAGCTGTTCAAGCTACCTTGATTAAGCTGTTGACGTAAGCGTAATAGCTCGGCACTTGACTGGTTGATATCTACATAGATTGGATCTAGACGCTGAATCGTCACCAATGGCTCTGGCTGATTCGCTGTTACCAAAGCACCCGCCGTCACAGACGAACGGTTGGTCTGGCCCGAAATCGGGGCACGTACAGTCGAATAGCCCAGGTTGATTTCTGCATTACGCAAAGTTGCACGATTGGCATTCAAATCAGCTTCAGCCAGTTTGACCTGTGCCGCGATGTCGTCATATTCCTGTTTGGAAATGGCATTGGTACCGACCAGCTGACGGTAACGGCCTTCCTTCACACGCAATACGCCCAGATTGGCTTCAGCACGGGCAATCGCTGCACGGGCATTGTCTACTGTAGTGCGGTTGGTGCTTGAATCGATTTCATACAAGGCCTGACCTTCACGCACATAGCTGCCTTCCGTGAACAAGCGTTTAAGCACCACGCCACTGGCTTGTGGACGTACGTCTGAAATTTCAAATGCTGTTGTACGACCTGAGAGCTCTACAGACTGCTCTACACTTTGCGGTTGTGCAACAAGAACACCGACTTCAGTCGGTGGCATTTGTTGTTGAGCACCAGCTTGCTGGCCCTCTTTAGGATCTTTGCTACAACCAACAAGTGCAAGACTTGTTGCCAATGCACAAGCAGTCAGGGCAGGTGCCCAAAGCTTTGCAGACATCATTATTCCACCTCTAATTAGATTTATATCTAAATTTTCTCATTTGTCAGCCGCGCAATATCTGATCCAGACCATATACCACAACGAAATCCAAATAAAACTGATACTCCAGCCGGATATGACATCTGAAGGAAAATGTACGCCCAGATAAACTCTTGAGATACCCATCATCAGCATCCATACCACTGCACCTATCACGATGAGGGTATAACGGGAATGTTGCCGATGGATGTAAATTGCCAGACAAGCCAGACAGGCCGCATATAGACTATGGGCACTTGGAAAAGAACTTCCAAAGCTTTCAACCAGATGCAAGGATTCTGGTGGTCGGGGTCGGGCAATTGCAAATTTCAACAGCCAAGCTAGGAGAATTCCTCCGATAATTCCGATATATATAAAAATTACGCTTGTATACTTTTTATACCACAGCAAGGCAATACACCATAGCGTGGATAAAAATAATACAAATGGCATGCCACCTATTAGGGATAAGGACTGAGTAATTTGATTCCAAAACTCGGTGCGATACAGACTCATCCATTCCACAGCTTGCAAGTCGAGCTCGCTTAAAGCGGGAATATTCAGGATGAACACACTGAAAATTAAAAATAAAATACCGACAAAAAGTAACAAGTAATGCATGCCAAAAATCCTTGTCCTTTTAACCGTTCGCAGATCGGTCAATTGTCTGAAGCAAAGTGTACTTGTCAGTACACTTTTTTTCAAGTGTGCGTATTTTATGCGAATTCCATTTTTTTCGTAAGGAATTTGTTGCTAAATATACTGTAATTATCTCAGTTTTGAGTTTTTGTCGATGTATGATTTTCGTCAATTTCAATGCTTTGCTTGGGTGGCCAGAAGAAATCACTAGGTCGGGTCAGGAAGTGAGTCATGACCAGTTTTGCCAAAGGTTTCCATTGTTCAAAACGCACCCGGCGCGCGCGTAAGGCTACAATAATTGTCAGAGTGAAACTGACAAACAAGTTGGTCAGGCCAATGAGTAACACACCCAGAAAAGACACCACGATCAAGCCGATATCGGGACCATTGATCGTAATAAGACCCTGAATAAAGTTGGCAGAGGCAAAGGCGATATGGCGAATATCCAGCGGCAGACCGAGAATAAAACCAATCGTGCCCATACTGCCGAGCATGATTCCGAAAATAAAATTACCCGCCAGTGCACCCATATTACGTTCGATATAATCAGCAAAACGGTAAAGACGCTCTTGCCCCATCAGCTGCGATAAACGCACATGGGCTTTCAGGCGCGGGCCGACCTTGCGGTAAACAGCCATATTGTCAAAATAACCGGCCAATAATCCGGACAGGAACAAACATACTCCGGCAATCGCTGCATGCGGAATTGCCAACGAAGTAAACGGATTCAGGTCATGCAGGGTTTTGGCAGCCTTGGCATGATTCATTAAAGGTTCATGCAGCGCAAAATCCCACAGCAGGGTAATCAATGCTGCTACTGGAATCGCAATCGAAATATTGCCCAGAATGGCGACAAACTGGGTACGGATAATATTTACAATCAACGCGGCCAGCTCGGCAATCTGAGCCATTTTCGAGCCTTTACGCTGCTGTACGGTAGCAGCCAGTGCAGCAGCAGTCATCGCCGGCTGTTTGGTCGCTACGGTAAAATGCAGGACATGAATCAGCATAAAGCCTAGTGAATAGTTCATGCTATAGCTAAAGGCCTGCATCAAGGGGGCCATGGTGAGGCGTGTCATCAGAATTTTTAAGGTGGCCATCGTCGCGATGATGGCACCAGCACCTGCAGCCGATTTGTACATGGCCAGAAAGCCTTGCTTGTCGGTACTCACATAATGCTCACCGGTCTTGCTGGCATTTTCAGTTACCTGTAAAGCCAAAAGTTCACTATTGGTGGCCAGCAGGGCCCGAACACTGCGTTCACTATAAATTGCTTCAGTAATATCCGCGATAAACAGACCAATAGATTGATAACGCAGATCATCGTCATCCATCACCATATTGAGCAGAATTTCGACCCGTTCCAGACACTGTTCTAGCAGTGCCAGCATATAGGTCAGGCTGACACTGACACCAGTCCGCTTGGTAGAACGGCGAATCTTGGCCACGACATCATGACATTGTTCCAGCATCACCAGCGCTTGTGACGCATCGGGTGGGGTAATCGAATCGACTAGGGTGACTGTGTTATAGCGCTTTTTATATTCCTGAATAAACTCGTTAATCTCACGATTCTGCACCAGAAAGGGAGATTCGTATTCCATCAGCTCAGGCTGGGCATTAATAAATTCAGGGTGTAGACCAATACCACTGATCCGGTAAGACAAAATGGTCAGTGCCTTGATCAGCTGGTCTTTAATCCGGGTTTTTTCAGGCTGATTGGAATGTCCCTGATTCAGGACTGCAAATAAACGTTGCCAGTCATCTTCATCAAAATAATCCAGCCAGTATTTATCGGTACGCTGATAAAAAACCTTGCGGAATAATTCCTGGAGTTGCTGATGGTCGGGAATCAGCGGCAAGACATGCGCGCCAAGGCGCTGGTTTAGCTGGTTCCAGAATCCATCCAGAGACAAAATACCAGTATCGGAAAACAGACCGGTCTGTTTATAGCGGTTAATGATCCGCAGGGTAAAGGTTTGAAGCGTTGCAACCGCATTCGGGGTGAGTAATAAAGCCCGGATAAATGCATTGAATTTCGCTTCGATCTCTTCGGTATTTCTGCTGTCTTCAGGTCTGATTCTTTCAACCAATTCAATCAGAAGATTTTCATCTAGCACCGCCCGAGGTTGTTCAAGCTGGTGCTGCATGTTTTGGAAAAGATCTAGAAAATTAATATGCATAGGCGAGTTTAAAAGTTACTGAATTCGGTGTAGGGCCAGTTTGGCCAGGTTAATCAGGGCCTGACGATATTCGGAGTCAGGTAATGCCTGCAAGGCATCAATTGCAATTTCAGTTTCTTCTGTGGCACGTTGACGGCAATAATCCAGCGCACCAGATTCATTAACAATTTGAATGACCTGTTCCAGATGTTCCGTACCGCCAGTCGCAATACTGCGACGGATAATTTCATGCTGCTCACCAGTGGTGTTTTTCAGTGCTGCAATCAATGGCAGAGTCGGTTTACCTTCCATGAGATCATCACCGATATTTTTGCCGAGCGTGTCCGCGTCGGAGGTGTAATCTAAAATGTCATCAATAATCTGGAAAGCATTGCCGAAATGTCCGGCAAAGGTTTTTAACGGCTGACGGAATTCGTCTTTATCCGACAAAATAGCAGCACCTTCGGTGGCCAGTTCAAACAGGCGCGAGGTCTTGCCATGAATAATATTCAAATAAGTCGCTTCAGTGGTTTCCGGTTGATGCTGGGATTGTAGTTGCAGCACTTCACCTTCAGCAATTTCACAGGTACCGGTCGAAAAATCTTTGAGCAACACCATGTTGTTCAAATCGACCAGCAAATCAAAAGCACGTGAAATCAGAAAGTCACCCACCAAAACCGCAGTCTGGTTATTCCAGGTAGCATTGGCCGTCGGGCGGCCGCGACGCAGACCTGATTCATCTACTACATCATCATGCACCAGTGTTGCGGTATGCAGCATTTCAATGATTGCAGCCAGTTTACGGTGCGGTTCTAAATTTTCAGCACCACACGCCTTGGCGGCCAAAAGACACATAATTGGGCGCATACGTTTGCCACCCGCTTCCACCACGTGTTTGCTGACGGCCATCACTAATGCAACTTTTGAGGTAATTCCTTCATTAATGAATGTGTCCATCGCAGCAAAGTCGTTAGCAACAGGAGCGAGAATGTCTTGCTTAAAGTCGATGGTCATGTGAAAGAAAACCTCTAGTCTGGTAAATCGCAGGTCGTAGTTTAACAATTTATAACATGAGTGAAACCTAAGAAATGCATAAACTCCACTAAAAATCAGCTTTTTATAGATCTTATGTAGATTCGATCCATATTTCGAGCCATAAAAAGTCAGGAAAGGTCAGGGGCGTCGCCCTATTTGTCAGGCTGAGTATATTAATCAAACTGGCCGGATTTCTGCTGTATTATTTTGTTGCTGAATATATCTTGAGTATTTGATTTGATAGAAATTATTTAATAGTTAAATAATTAGCGCATCCTGCTCATTATTATTTCAGTAAAATGGCTTGTTGTTTTTTTGAATATCCCTTAAAATCCTCGCCCTTAGATATCCCCCCAGTGGCGTACGTCTTAAGTTCGATATATTCCTTTATCGGCACGACGACACGGGCTTGTTTGGAGTACATTATGTACGCAGTAATCCAAAGCGGTGGTAAACAGCACCGTGTAGTTGAGGGTGAAACCCTTAAAGTAGAATTATTGAAAGCTGAAACTGGCGCGACTATTACGTTTGATGACGTATTGATGCTTGTTAACGGTGAAAGCATTCAAATCGGTGCTCCAGTTGTTGCTGGTGCTACTGTAACTGCTGAAGTAGTTAGCCATGGTCGTCACGACAAAATCCGCATCATCAAAATGCGTCGTCGTAAACACTACCGTAAACAACAAGGTCACCGTCAATGGTTCACTGAGTTGAAAATTACAGCTATTTCAGGCTAATTACGAGGAGTAAATAGACATGGCAACTAAAAAAGCCGGTGGTTCGACTAAGAACGGTCGTGATTCGAATCCTAAGATGTTAGGTGTTAAAGTTTACGGTGGTCAAACTGTAACTGCAGGTAACATCATCGTTCGTCAACGTGGTACTGAATTCCACGCTGGTCAAAACGTTGGTATGGGTCGTGACCATACATTATTTGCTACTGCTGATGGCGTAGTAAAATTCGAAGTGAAAGGTCAATTTGGCCGTCGCTACGTATCTGTTGACGCGTAATCCGCTGAGATAGAAAAAAGCCCACAATTTTTGTGGGTTTTTTTATGCCTGAAAATTAATAGGCACATCAAGCGACATTCCATAATGTAAAAATTGTCCTGAAATCTTCATGATGATGAACAAAAAAACCGGTTTCGAATTAATAACAATACAAAAGTTCTTATTTTCTATCATTTTAGCTTTTAATTTTCGTTTAAGATGAGCTATCAAATAAATTGCGATCACGCAAAATATAAGGGTGAAATTATGAATATGCTTCGTAAAACCGTCTGTGCTATGGCTCTGGGTGCAGTGGCTTTAGCACCGGTGATGAGTACAACCGTGTTTGCTGCACCTGTGGCAGCTTCGGAGCAACAGGCAACAGCCAGTCTGGTCAAACAGCTCAATCATGTGCGTAGCATGACTGCAAATTTTGAACAAAGCACCAAGGTGACCAATCCGAGAGCGACCCAGAAAAAAGGTTTGACTGCACAACATATGAATCAAACCTTTAAAGGGGTGATGAAAGTCGCGCGTCCGGGTAAATTCTATTGGGAAACGACCGCACCGTCGAAGCAAGTAATTGCAACCACGGGTAAAACCGTATGGATTTATGATCCGGACTTGCAGCAAGCCGTTCGTCAAAGCTTAGATGAGCAAGTTGCCAATACGCCGGCGTTATTGCTGTCAGGAAACACCAGTCAGATTATGCAGTCTTACCGGGTGACTCAGCCCAATAAAGGCAAAACCTATTACACGCTGTATCCTAAAAATACCGATGGTGTGTTTGAAAGCCTGACCATTAGCTTTGGCGCGAACAAAGCACCAAGCTTGATGATCTTGCAGGATTCATTGGGACAAACCACCAATATCAAATTCAGCAATGTAAAAGTAAATAGCAGTATTCCATCCTCTACCTTTAACTTTACTCCACCAAAAGGTACGGACATCATTGATCAATAAGCATCAATATGAACCAACTAAAAAAGCAACCTTTCGAGGTTGCTTTTTTATTGCCGATCATCAGGATTGTTTTGGACAGACTACAAGGTTCAGCTATATCTAAACACGAGAGCATCTTAGAATAAATAAAAGTCGAGTCAATGAAATTGCAAAATTTTGGGAGCTCAGAATGAAGATTAATCTATTTAGAACAGCTGGAATCTACGCTGTCTTATTGATCACTACTATTAGTGTGATGGGTTGTCAGCCTCAATCGAGCTCAGTGGCAACGCTTGCGCAAACAGATCGGATTGTGCAGATTGAAGCCAAGACCGTTCCTGTGAAAGGGGCAGCCAAAGTGGTATGTGAAATAGAAGGTTGTGTACGCTTCGATCTACAAACGGTGGACAGTAATATTGACTGGATTAATCAATATTTTATTGAGCGCATTCAGCATACCGAACCTGTTGCATTCACTAAAGTTACCCAGAAAAATCCTAAAAAAGCCGATGAGCCGCATTATCTGGATCAGCGCTTTATCAAGGTGGAATTTATTGGTCAGCGTGCTTATCTGGCGACCTTTGCCTTAAAAAGTTCCAATCTGGCAAGGAATAAAAATGCTTCTCTGAAACATGTGGAATATATCAATTTTGACCTAAAGCAGAGAAAGCGTTTGACCCTCTCTCAACTAATGCTAAATGGCGGTGAACAGAAATTGCTGAATGCAATGTATCAGGCCAATACTCAATGGCTGAATACAAAGAACATTCAACAACAGCAGTTAAAATTGAGTGATAACTATTATTTTGATACAACAGGTCTGGTGATGGTGTATCCGGCAGGCGAGTTAGCTCCGATAGCAGTAGGAATGCCTGAATTAAAATTGTCCTATGCGGATTTAAATGAAGTGATTCGCCCTGAATATTTAGCTATTTTGCATTAAGAGGCTTCCTAAATATTGTGCTAATAGGACGCAGCCATGGTCTTGGTCACTGTATTTTTTAATGTTAAGAGCTTACACTATAGCCAGTTTTTTTCTTCTGCAAAGATTGATTATGATCGACCCGAAATTACTCAGAAATAATATTGAGGCTGTAAATGTAGCCTTGGCAAAACGTGGTGTTCAACTCAATGTTGAAGAGTGGGCATCCCTAGAAGCACGCCGTAAAGAGATTCAGTCCAAGACAGAAACACTGCAAGCTGAACGTAATGCCGGTGCCAAACAAGTCGGTCAAATCAAAAAAGCAGGCGGTGATGCATCTGAAATCATGACACGCATGTCTGCGATTGGTGATGAAATCAAAGCAGCTGAAGCAGCACTAGCTGGACTGCAAGCTGAGCTTGAAGAAAAATTACTCTCTATTCCAAACTTGCCAGATGAAGCTGTGCCTGAAGGTAAAGACGAAAGCGATAACGTGGAAATCCTGAAATGGGGTACACCGCGTGAATTTGATTTCGAAATCAAAGACCATACGGATCTGGGCGAAATGATGGGCGGTCTGGAATTTGAAACCGCGACCAAATTAACCGGTTCACGTTTCAGTGTATTGAAAGGTCCATTGGCGCGTTTACAGCGAGCTATTACCCAGTTCATGCTGAATACACACACAGACCAAAATGGCTATACCGAAGCCTATGTGCCTTATCTGGTCAATGCAGATTCATTGCGCGGTACAGGTCAGCTGCCTAAATTTGAAGAAGATTTGTTTAAGCTGCAGGGCGAAAAAGAGTTTTATCTGATTCCGACTGCTGAAGTGCCAGTGACGAATTTCGTACGTGATGAAATTATTGATGCAGACCGTCTGCCACTGAAATATGCAGCGCATACGCCATGTTTCCGTAGTGAAGCAGGTTCTTATGGCCGTGATACCCGCGGTTTGATCCGTCAGCACCAATTCGACAAAGTCGAAATGGTTCAAATTGTGAAGCCTGAAACTTCGATGCAAGTGCTTGAAGAATTGACTGGCCATGCTGAAGGTATCTTGCAAGCACTCGGACTTCCATATCGTAAAATTTTACTCTGCGGTGGTGATATGGGCTTTGGTGCGACCAAGACTTATGACTTGGAAGTTTGGGTACCAAGCCAAAATACTTACCGTGAAATTTCATCTTGTTCAAACATGGGTGATTTCCAGGCGCGTCGTATGAAAGCGCGTTACCGTGCTGATCAGAAGAAAACTGAATTTGTGCATACCTTGAATGGTTCAGGTCTGGCCGTGGGTCGTACTTTACTTGCAGTGATGGAAAACTATCAGCGCGCCGATGGCTCGATTGAGATTCCTGAAGTATTACGTCCATATATGGGTGGTGCGACTTATATCGACTAATTGTCGATCTCAGCATCCCTAAATGTGCATGAAAATTGCATAGACAGTCAGATTTAAAATTTTGAGGTAGTTCGTGGATATTTTTCCAATCTCGTTAAAGTTGCAACAGCAACCTTGTCTGATTGTCGGTGGTGGACATATTGCATACCGTAAAGCACTTTTACTTCAAAAAGCAGGTGCAGTCATTCATGTGATTGCACCTGAAATTGAAAAGAGTCTGCTACGAATTGTGCAAAATAGCCAAGGGCAATATGTGCAGGCAGCTTTTCATCCTGAAGTTGCATTACGCCAATATCGACTGGTGATTGCGGCAACTGATGATGCAGAGACCAATCGTCAGGTCTTTGAACTGTGTGAAGCGGAAAATGTTCTGGTCAATAGCGTTGATGATCCACCGCATTGCCGGTTTATGGTTCCTGCAATTATTGATCGCTCGCCTTTGGTGATTTCGGTGGCATCGAATGGTACCTCGCCGGTATTATCACGACAGATTCGTACCCAACTGGAAACGACTATTCCGCATGGCATGGGCAAGCTAGCTGAGTTTTCAGGAAAATGGCGCAGTGCGGTTAAGGCTAAAATTGTCAATCCAGATGAACGCCGTATTTTTTGGGAAGACTTATATGCCAGTCCGCTAAAAGAACAGGTATTTAACGACAATATCGCGGAAGCAGATCGCTTGATCGAGCAAGCCTTACAAGAATGGCAAAAGCCGAAAGGAGAGGTCTACTTGGTCGGTGCGGGTCCTGGTGATCCAGAACTGTTGACCTTAAAAGCCTTACGTTTGATGCAGCAAGCCGATGTGGTGATTTACGACCGACTGGTTTCAGCGCCAATTATGGAGCTATGTCGTCGTGATGCGGAAAAAATCTATGTCGGTAAGGCACGCTCCAATCATGCAGTTCCGCAAGATGGGATTAATGCCTTATTGGTGAAATATGCCAGTGAAGGAAAGCGGGTTTGTCGTCTGAAAGGCGGTGATCCATTTATCTTCGGGCGTGGCGGTGAAGAGATTGAAGAGCTTTTTGCGGCAGGTGTCACTTTTCAAGTGGTTCCAGGTATTACCGCAGCTTCAGGTTGTTCTGCCTATGCCGGTATTCCATTAACCCATCGTGATTATGCGCAAAGTGTGCGTTTTCTGACCGGTCACTTAAAAGAAGGTTCGCCAGAATTGCCTTGGAGTGAGTTGGTCTATGAAAACCAGACCTTAGTGCTTTATATGGGGCTGGTAGGGCTGGAGAAAATCTGTGCAGAATTAATCGCTCATGGTCAACGAGCCGACATGCCGGTGGCCTTGGTTTCTAAAGGTACGACGCCTGAACAGAAAGTTGTAGTAGGAACTCTTGCCGATATTGCATCGAAGGTATCCGAACATCAGATTCAGGCACCGACTTTGACCATTATTGGTGAAGTCGTACGCTTACGTGAAAAATTGCAATGGCATGAGCGAGGATAAGCGAAGCAATGCTTCGCCCGAGCGCAAGACGAAGGCTGTGCCTGAAGTAAGAGGATAAGCGAAGCAATGCTTCGCCCGAGCGCAAGACGAATGTCGTGTCTGAATTAAATATATTGAGTGAGTAAGCTGTGATCCACGTTGTTTTATATGAGCCTGAAATTCCTGCAAATACAGGCAATATCATTCGTCTGTGTGCCAATACCGGAGCACAGTTGCATCTGGTCAAGCCGCTGGGTTTTGAACTGGATGACAAAAAGCTGAAACGTGCCGGCCTTGATTATCACGAATATGCCAATATGCAGATTTGGGAAAATATCAAAGATTGTCTGGCCGATCTGGCAAGCAAGGGCATTGGTCTAGAT
Organism: Acinetobacter sp.; assembly: GCF_049284435.1. Taxonomy (GTDB): domain Bacteria; phylum Pseudomonadota; class Gammaproteobacteria; order Pseudomonadales; family Moraxellaceae; genus Acinetobacter. The sequence continues at coordinate 48,331 of NZ_JBAPXX010000107.1, forward strand.
GCAATCTATCCATTGACCACCAAAGGTTCTGAAACACCGCATACTTCGGATTTAAACCGTCCTGTTGCCTTGTTAATGGGTCCGGAAACACGTGGTCTGCCTGAACATGTTCGTATGATGTTCCCGCAAAAGCACTGGATTCGTTTGCCGATGGCAGAAAACTCCCGAAGTTTGAACCTGTCGAATGCCACTGCAGTGATCGTGTATGAAGCTTGGCGTCAGCAGGGTTTCAAAACGCTTTAAGCTGAAATTTGTGATAATTCTAAAAGCTGCCTTTGGGTGGCTTTTTTATTTTGTGTAACAAATAGATAAACTGCTTTTCACTTCATTGTGTGCTTGAATTTATAACTTCATCAAATATAACAAAAGGTGCGGCTTTGAAGCCTCTATTAAAAATTGTCATCGCATGTTGCCTTGGAACTATTGCTGCTTCCGTGAGTGCGGAAGAGGGTAGTGCCGCCACACCGGCAGCAAAGGAAGTTCAGCCCATTACTCAGGCAGAAATACAGCAGGGTTTGCTCAACATGCAAAAATGCTTAGATGCGCGTATTGAAAAATGGGGGCAGAGCTTGGATTCAGATGATTTTCAATGGACTTGGCGGGGGCGTAAATTAAAGCCAGCCAAGCGTAAGGAAGTCTGTGATATTTTTCAGGATGTCGTGGATGAAATGTATCAACTGGCCGTCAAGAATAAAGCCCGTGTAGGTCCGGAAGAGCAAAAGTTATTGTCTAATCGCAGTCTGTTTATTGAAAAACTGGGTTATGAAAATAATCGAGTCAATACCCAGATGGGTTTTGATTGCTATCTGCATTAGTGAAATCAAAACATGACAGACATAAAAAAGGCGCATTAAGCGCCTTTTTTATTTGAATTAGAACGATATTATTTATCGTCGAATTCATTGTGCTGAGGAGCAGGGTGTTTGAAGCCTTTGGTTTTATAACCTAAGTACAAGATACCGCCAAATGCCCAGATCAGACCGTATTTAAGCGAAGCTTCATCGACTTCTAGCCACAATGCAAATACTGAAATGAAGCCAAGTAAAGGAACAACGACAAAGTTCATGATCTCTTTAGCACTCTTGGTACGACCATCACGTAATGCATAACGTGAAATCACCGACAAGTTAACGAAACTGAATGCAGTTAAGGCACCAAAGCTGATCAACGACACGACAAAATCAAGATCCATAAAGCCAGCAGTTAAAGCCACTGCACCAGCGATTAGGATGTTGTATGAAGGTGTGTAGTTTTTCGGGCTAATATGACCGAAGATCTTCTTGTTGATCACGCCATCACGACCCATTACGTACATCAGACGAGATACACCCGCATGTGCTGAAATACCAGAAGCCATGACTGTCACAATTGCGAAGTAAAGTACGACTGTCTTAAACGCCACGCCACCTACAGCTTGTAAAATATCCGGCTGTGTTGCAGCAATATCTTGAAAGTAAGTTTTTGGATCATTCGGGAAGAAGATCTGCATGAAGTAAGTGCTGATGATGAAGATGATACCTGCCAATAATGCGGTCAAGAAAATCGCTTTAGGTAAGGTTTTCTCAGTATCTTTGGTTTCTTCAGCAAGAGAACTCAAAGAGTCAAAACCTGTGAATGAGAAGCACAGTAAGGTTGCACCGGTAATCAGGGCAGCAACAGAAGTAAACTCATTCCAGAATGGCTCTAGACTCCACAGTTGATACTTTGCATCGACCAAGGTGCCATCTGCGTTTACGCCACCTTCCAGAAGTTGGTAAACCATCCAGGTGAAGTATGCAATGACGCCCAATTGTACGAATACAATCATACTGTTGAAGTTGGCAACAAATCTCGCACCACGAAGGTTAATCGCGGTCATAAAGGCAGTTAAACCAATAACCCAAACCCAATGGTTCATGTCTGGGAAAAGTGCTTCCAGATAAATCACCGCCAGAATGATATTGACCATTGGCGATAACAGGTAATCCAGCAAGGATGACCAACCCACCATGAAACCTACGTTCGGGTGGATGGATTTTTGCGCATAGGTATAGGCCGAACCCGAAGAAGGGTAGCGACGAATCATATGACCATAGCTCAAGGAGGTTAACAAAATTGCAATCAGTGCAAAAATGTAAGAGGTAGGAACGTGGAAGTTACTTTCTTCAGATACCAGACCAAATGTATCAAACAAGGTCATGGGTTGAATATAAGCTAAACCAATAATAATGATGTGCCAGAGTCCCAGCGTTTTTTGCAGTTTAGCTGCCGATTGAGTCCCAGAGATATTAGTCAACGGCGTTATCCTCTTAATCGTTGATCAAGGATCAGTCATATTTATAAGGATCGTTTGAGACGAACGATCCCCCCTACAGTTTTCTATAAAAGTCCGCCAATCTACTTGAAAAGAACGGCTTTTGCTAGCTATTTTTTTGACTTTTGTCCTGCATAAAATGTGCCATTCAAAAAAAGAAATCGAATTTTTTCTTATGCAAGATAAAAGCCTGATGTTTAAAAAAACATCAGGCTAGAATTTCGGCTATATTGGCTTATTTTTCAGTAATTACCAAGCCTTTTTTAAGATAGATTTTAAATCTTCCAGGGTGGCTTCTTTCGGGTTATAAATGATGGAACCATCATTCAGGGCTTTCTCTGCCACTTCATCGAGCTGGGCTTCAGAAATCTTACCGGTTTCACGTAATGTGCGTGGTAATTTGGTGAGACTGTAAATCCGGTCACGCATGGTCAGAATCGTCGCAATGGTTTTGTCAGCACGTAGATGCGCTGGCGTTTGTGCATAAATATCGGCACCCGCCAAAGGCAGGAGCAGATCTGCGATTTTATCGCCATTGACCTCTTTGTTGTATTCCAGCACATAAGGCAGGAATAAGTTCATGCATAAACCATGCGGCAGGTGTACCACTGCACCCAATGAGTGCCCCAATGAATGTACAATGCCGACCATCGAGTTGGAAAATGCAATTCCCGCCATGGTCGATGCCTGTGCCAGTTCCAGACGGCCTTGTGCATCGGAAGGGTTGTCCAGCACATTAAATAGATGAGTACTGATCTTTTTGACTGCAGCGGTGGCATAAGCATCCGAAATTGGATTGGCTGCCATACAGGTATAAGCCTCAACCGCATGGGTCATAGCATCCATTGCGGTCATGGCGGTTAAATGCGGCGGCAAGGTCTGGGTCATGCGGGGATCCAGAATCGCAGCATGCGGCATCAGATAATAAGAGGCGAATGGCATTTTAACGTTTTTTTCAGTGTCCGACACGACAGCGACCATAGTCACTTCTGAACCCGTACCAGACGTGGTTGGAATCACGAAGAACGGTTTCAGCGGTTTAGGCAGGTTGTGAGCACCTGAATATTTCAGCAGGTCATCGCCACCTTCAGAGACCAGAATATTGGTTGCCTTCGAGGTATCAATGACTGAACCACCCCCCACAGCAATGATCGCATCACAGTGATTTTCGCGATACAGCTTTGCTGCACTGCGTACTGTACCCAAGCTAGAGTCGGGTGGTACGTCATCAAAAATCGCTACAATTGCAGCATCCGCCATTTCAAATGCAGCTTCAATCGGTGCCAGCAGATTGTTGGCACGCACACCTTTGTCGGTAATGATCAGCGGACGTTTTGCCCCCAAAGTCGCAAGCTCAAACGGAATATGTTCTAACGCGGCATGACCGGCAATCACTTTGACCGGACAGAAAAATTCATAATAAGGTTTAGCCATGTTATACACTCCGTTTCAAATAGGATTGAGCGATTTTCAGGTAAATGCTGCTCGCTTCGCTTAGTTTTTCTTTTAGGCTCAAATTTCTTGGATATTCTTTCACTGCCAGTTGTGCCACCATTTTCGGCAAAATCAGTGCTTCCATTTTATTCAGGCAGCGTACCAGACGAATGGCATTGGAAATATCGCCATCAGCAATCATACGGTCATGGGCAAAGGCTTGTGAGGTACTTTCCTGAAAAGAAAACACCAGAAAGGCATGGTGCAGATGCTTGAAAGTAATGGTTAAGTCCGGTGCCTTTTCCAGATTTTTGACCAGTTCCAGCTGTTTGTCCTCGGTGACCCGCGCCACAAAAGCCGGGCCATGCGGAAAGACCTTCATGGAAAGGCTGAAATTCACCGGAAAATGAGCAACTTCCTGTTTGATTTCTTCATCCACCTGACTTGCCATGACCAGACCTCGGCCAATCACATCCATCATGAGTTTGACATAGGCAAGCTGCAAAGCGGGTTTTACGGATTTAGTCGCAATCACGTGATGATCCCTATCTCAATATTATTAAGTTTAGAGTAAATACTCTAATTTATTTGAAGTTGAAATGCAAAGGCTTTATCTTTGCTCGACAGTTATTTGCTTAAAGTACCCGCTGTGGCGCAAAGTTTCAATAATTTCAGTGCACAACTCGCTGAATTGGGGCGGTTGTTCGAGCAGGTCACTCATGCGTACCATTTCTAGTCCTGCATAGCCGCAAGGATTAATGGTATTAAATCCGCTCAGGTCACAATCCAGATTTAAGGATAGACCATGATAGCTACGACCTTTGCGAATTTTAAAACCGAGTGAACCGATTTTGCGCTCAGCGACGTAAACCCCTGGTGCATCCGGTTTGGCATAGGCATCAATGCCATATTTTTTTAGCAAGTCAATCATCAGGTTTTCAGCATAAGACACCAGCGTGCGCACATTCCAGCCCAGACGATTCAGGTCAAACATAAAGTAAGCCACCAATTGACCGGGACCATGCCAGGTCACCTGACCGCCACGATCAGTCTGAATCACCGGAATGTTGCTCGGCATTAGAATATGTTCCGGTTTTCCTGCCTGACCTTGAGTCAGTACATCCTGATGTTGCAAAATCCACAGCTGATCCGGGCTATGTTCATCACGGGTTTCCGTAAATGTTTTCATTTCCAGAAAACGATCTTCATAAGGTGTGAGGTCGTGATATTGACGAATGATCAGCTCGGGCTTTTGCAGCACATCAGTCACAGGGAGTGTCCTTGGTAATTATAAAAAAACTGATCATAATTATAATGACTTCGGTATGAAATAGGGGCGAGATCCACAATATTTAAGCATTAGCTCAGCTCTGAATGGGCATAAAAAAACACGCCCGGAAGCGCGTCTTTTTCATTTTCGATTAGAGTGCGGTTTTAATTAGTGGGCAGGCGGCTAAATCTGCATACACTGCATGGACTTGCTCCAGTTCCAAAAAGCGCAGTTGTGCGGTAATGGAATGATATTTGCCAGTACGCGATGGCGTAACACTTACGCTATCACCTTCAAAATCTGGAAAATGTTTTAGAAAAATATCGATGACAGCGTGACGCAATTCATCGCCCGCAAGGCCAATCAGTTTAATCGGATAATCCATAGGGAAAACCCAAAGATGTTCTTGAAGTTCACGAGATGGTGTACGGTCTAACATGGTAGTCCCCCTGATTTGAAACGCCTGCAATCATGCAGGCGTTTGGGTCTGTCTTGGCTACTTAAAATGGAGACTGATGATCAAATTTCAAGTCTCCAGAATAAGCATCAAATCTTAATCATTCTCAAGGAATGAGCGTAAGTGTTCTGAACGCGATGGATGGCGAAGTTTACGCAGCGCTTTCGCTTCAATCTGACGAATACGTTCACGGGTCACGTCAAACTGTTTACCCACTTCTTCCAAAGTATGGTCGGTCGGCATGTCGATACCAAAACGCATTTTCAGAACTTTGGCTTCACGTTCAGTCAGGTTTTCCAGAACTTCACGTGTTGCTTCTTTCAGGCCTTCAGACGTTGCAGCATCAATTGGTGACGTGATGTTGCTGTCTTCAATGAAGTCACCCAGATGCGAATCTTCATCATCACCAATCGGTGTTTCCATCGAAATCGGTTCTTTGGCGATTTTCAGTACTTTACGTACTTTAACTTCGTCCATTTCCAGACGTTCGCCCAGTTCTTCAGGAGTCGGTTCACGACCCATTTCCTGTAGAAGCTGACGAGATACACGGTTGATCTTGTTGATCGTTTCAATCATGTGTACCGGAATACGAATGGTACGTGCCTGATCCGCAATCGAACGGGTAATCGCCTGACGAATCCACCAAGTCGCATAAGTCGAGAATTTATAACCACGACGGTATTCAAACTTGTCTACGGCTTTCATCAGACCGATGTTACCTTCCTGAATCAGATCCAGGAATTGCAAGCCACGGTTTGTATATTTCTTCGCAATCGAAATTACCAGACGCAAGTTCGCTTCAACCATTTCTTTCTTGGCACGACGCGCTTTAGCTTCACCGACTGCCATACGTTTGGCAATGTCTTTAATGCCTTTTACATCAAGGCCAAGCTCTTTCTCGATATCTGCAATTTTTTGCTGGAAGGCCAATACGTCTGGACGTACTTTTTCCAGATAAGCCTTCTGGTCTGCAGGTGTTTTCGCGATCTGCTCATCTAACCAGGCTGGATTCGATTCCTGGCCCGGGAAGCTAGTACGGAACTGGGTGCGGTCCATACGGCCACGACGTACTGCATAACGCATCACTTCACGTTCTGCACCACGAATCTGGTCGTGTGTACCACGAATCATTTCAGAAATGATATCAAATAGACGCGGGGTGAATTTGAACATCATGAATACAGTTGCAAGTGCCTGAAGAGCTTCTTCAGCCTGTTTGCTGTCACGGCCATGTTTTTCAATGGTTGCTTTGGTATTCAGCCACGCATTTTCCAGTTCAGTGAAACGCGCTTTTGCAATTTCAGGATCTGGACCAGAATCTGCTTCTGATTCATCATCAGAATCTGCTTCTTCTTCCTCTTCATCATCGTCCAGTTTTACGTCTTTGGTCGATTTTTTCGAGTCAGTCTCATCTTCAGCAAGAACCGCTTCTTCTTCTAGAACTTCAGGAATTTCTTCATCTGATTCAGGATCTAAATAACCTGATAAAAGGTCAGCAAGACGACGTTCGCCCGCTTCATAATCTTTGTATTCTTGCAGTACAACTTCTACCGCATTCGGCCAGTAAGCAATCGAGTGCAAAACATCACGAATACCTTCTTCGATGCGTTTTGCGATGCTGATTTCGCCTTCACGAGTCAGAAGTTCTACTGTACCCATCTCACGCATATACATACGTACAGGGTCAGTGGTACGACCTGGCTCGTTTTCTACCGATGCAAGTACAGCTGCAGCTTCTTCTTCTGCAACTTCATCCGCCGCTTCTGCAGTATCTTCGAACATCGTATCATCAGATTCAGGCGCGCGATCATGTACCGGAATACCGACGTCATTCAGCATCTGAATGATATCTTCAATCTGCTCGCTTTCTGTGATGGAGTCCGGCAGATGATCGTTAACCTCAGCGAAGGTTAAATAACCTTGTTCTTTGCCTCGGCTAATCAGAGCCGCTACTTGAGAAGTAGGGGAAGTCATATCGCTCATCTTTTGCTTACTCTTCGTTGAATCTGTGGCAGTAAAAAACCGTACAAGGCTGCACGATTTAAGCTCGTTAAATTTAGTGAATAGCCTACATATTTCATCAGGGAATTCAGCATTAAAGCTGTCTGATAAAATATTTAAAATGAAATTCAGTAATTTAAGATGGGGGTGAATTTGTTGTTTTCAAGTTCATCCCATGCGTGTCTGTTTATGACTCAAAAAAGGAGATTCAAAAAACATAAGGACGCAGGGTGGATTATATCATGGCACACAATTGAGACAGAAAAAACCCCTAATTACAAATTAAAAATACGAAAATCCAAATAAAACTTGACTTGTTATTTTAGGCACGATAAATAGCGCTTAAATCCTTTTACATTTTTCACTCATGAGGAAGTTTTAGTGTCTTCTACAGATTTTGAACTAGATGATAACTTCGGTGAAGATGATGTTAATTTCGATGAGGCTTCTAGCAAGCTCAGTGCTAAAGAGTCGTTGGAAAAACGTCGTCTGATCGATGATCTGCTGACCCAACGTCGTTTAGAGCGCGAACTCAAAGATTTTGACTATGACTTCGACGATGATGACGATTTTGATGACGAAGATTAACGAATTCGGATTTAGCATAGCCTGAATAAATGCTATGCTAAACCTTTCGGTTTTCTAAGTTTGGATGTTAGATGAGTGCTTTAGATTTAGACCTGTTGAGTGAATATCTAGATGGTGACCAAAATGAACATGGTCTAGATTTCGCGGCAACCCATGGTTTCTTATGTGCTATTGCAGTAGGCCCAAAATTCGACAAATGGTTAGACGAACTTTTTGATAGTAATCAAAAGAAAGTGCCTGCAGAAATCATCACTCAGGTGCAAGCATGGTTAGAGTCTATTCGTCAAAGCTTAGCCAATGAAGAAGGGATTACATTCCCGTTTGAAATTGAAGAAGCAGATACTGAATCAAGCTTGGGTGATTGGAGTGTGGGCTTTGTAGATGCCATGTTCCTGAACGAAGACGCTTGGTTTACTGAAGAATTTGAAGAACAACTGGTGGATTTAACCCTGCCAATCATGGTCTTCAGTGGCATTGATGATGAAGATCCACAAATGGAAACTTTCCGTCGCAATGGCCAGTTAATGGATGAGCTTGCAGAAGAAATTCCAGAAAACTTAAATGAATTGTATCTGATGTATCACACTCCAGAATAATTCATAAAAAAAGCACCGCAGGGTGCTTTTTTTAGCTTTAGCCTTTTTGCATCTTTGAGATCTACTCGATCCTATTTTCTTTCCAAGCCTGTACGCTTCACCAGACTATAGCGGGCATAAGGATTGTAGGCGATATGGAACACCAAGGCATGTAAGGCAATGCTTGCAGCCACCAGGAGTGAATTTGTTCCTCTTCCTGTATGGGCTATGGTTTTATAAATCTCATCTGTCTGAGGGTTCATCCAGATGACCACAACTAAAAAGATAAACCCGAATGTCATGGCAATGATAGTGGAGCCCCAGATCAGTTTGCTTTTCTCTTCCTTAGTCGGCAAACGAAGTTCTTTTTTAACAAAGTATCGGGCACTGAGAAAGGCAGAAGCAATCAGGGCAGGAATCAGGAGAATGGCACCCAGATTGAATACATAGATGAGTATGCCTACCAATAGAACCAAGGTCAGATAAACGGTGGCAAAATATTTAAGATAATGCGACATCGTTTTAATCTCTTTAAGGGATCTTCCTCAGGATGGACGATTTTTACGCTGCTGTCTACGGTAGAAAATCCAGATAATAATTACCGCAACAATAGCAATAATCACATAACTGACTTTACTGAAAATTTGCTGCATCAGCTGCTGGTTTTCGCCAAAATAAAATCCGATACAGGCCAAAAATGTGGTCCAGATGATGGTTCCAAGTGCGCTATAGAACATAAATTTCCAGAAGGGCATGTGACTCATGCCGGCAGGAATGCTGATCAGCGAGCGGACGGCAGGAATCATGCGGCCAAAGAACACAATCCGGTGACCATAATGCTCAAACCAGCTGAGTGATTTTTTCACATCCTCTGATTTAATAAATAAATATTTGCCATAACGATCGACAAATTTAAAAATAGAATCATGGTTAAATTTATAGCCAATCCAGTACAGCAAGGCGGCTGCCAGCAGAGAGCCGATACAACCGGACATGATCACCCCGACGAGTATTAACTCGCCCTGAGAGGCTGAGTAGCCCGCGGAAGGCATAATAATTTCGGAAGGGATTGGCGGGAAAACATTATCCAGGAACATGAGCAGGGCAATGCCCCAGTAGCCCAGTTGCTCCATGACGGAAATAATCCATTCAGTCAGATTCATATGATTGGCAAAATAAAAAATACTGCCTGTATCCTAAGCAGTATTTTTTGTGCGGTAAAGTCTTGGAATATAAATGATCAGACAGAATCAGCTATGTGTCAGGGTATAAATATAAACTTTACGCAAGAAATAGGCCAAGCAGATCGGCAAAATACTCAGCAGGATAAAATGTAGGATGCTGGTATTGATATGGTAACCAATGAAAAGCGCTAAGATTGCGCCAATAACGGTTCCCAAGATAACTACGAACAGATGTGACTGCTGTTCAAGCTCTTCAGAAATTTGATGAAGCTGTTGCAGCTTTATATTTTCTTTAGGTTGAAATTGAACCAGATTGTCTGAATCTCGAGCAAGTGAGCCTGCCATTTTATATTCCTTTTCAATTAAAAATTTCAGTTAATAATGAAAGACTTAGCTTGTAAATTACCGTATCATTAGACTAACAATCTTGTTTGAAAAAAAATGAGGTTCTTGGTAAGGAATTGGTAAGAGTTTTATTACTGTTGTAATTTTTATGTAAACGAAAAACCCTCCGAAGAGGGTTTTTAAATATTTCATTACAAAAGACCAGATTAGAGGCGTTTGCGTTTTGCTGCTAAAATTTGTGATTGACGCATACGGAAACCTTCTTTTTGTTTCTCCGTGGTTTTGTCAATACAGTACACACAAGAGACACCATGTTCATAACTTGGCAGCGCAACTTCCTCTGGAAGTAAAGGCCAGCCACAGGCATGACATTTGGTATTTTGACCTTCTTCTACACCGTGGGTTACCGCAGTACGGCCATCAAATACGAAGCATTCGCCTTCCCACATGCTTTCTTCGGTCGGGGTTTCTTCCAGGTATTTTAAAATGCCGCCTTTCAGGTGATACACTTCGGTAAAACCTTCTTGTAGAAGAAGTGAAGTGGATTTTTCACAACGAATACCGCCAGTACAGAACATGGCAATTTTCTTGTCTTTGTGCTGTTCAAGATTATTTTTCACGTATTCAGGGAATTCGCGGAAGCTTTCAGTTTTCGGGTCAATTGCCCCTTTGAAAGTACCGGCTTTATATTCGTAATCGTTACGTGTATCGACCAGAATTACGTCATCACGCGCAATCAGTTCATTCCATTCTTTTGGATCAAGATAGTGACCGACTAAATCACGCGGTTTCACTTCCACACCTAAAGTCACAATTTCTTTTTTTAATTTAATTTTCATTTTACGGAATGGCTTTTCAGAACTGTCAGATTCTTTGTATTCCATTTCGTTAAAACCTTCATTTAGAAGGAACTGGTGAATTTGATCAATCGATGCACGGTCGCCTGCAACCGTACCGTTAATGCCTTCACCTGCCACAATCAGAGTACCGCAAAGGTTGATGGATTTTACCAGGTCCAAAAGACGTTGCTGAAGACCGGCAGGATCTTGAACTTCTTTGAATTGATAAAGTGCGGCAACAACCCAACCAGTCGTCGCTTGCTGTTCTACAGGTGCAAGCTGTTCTACAGTAGCGTTCATGGAATACTCCAACGTAGCATGATAATTTGAAAGGCGCATATTTTAGCTTGATTCGAGTGAATAAGCGAGTAAACCGCAAGTCTTTTAACAGGCTTCAATTCATGGGGGAGAGCGTGTATAGTCATGCCCGGTCCAGGATTTTGTGCAGTGATGCAGATACTGAAAATTGCAGTATCTTTGGAGTGTGTTTTGAGTTCAGATCGTCGTATTGCGTCTTTAACCCCATGTGCAGGGCGTTGCTCGACCGTATTTGGTGATGCGGTATGTCGTGGTTGCCGCCGTTTTAATCATGAAGTGATTCACTGGAATACGTATAGTGCTGAGCAGCATCGTGCCGTGTGGCAGCGACTGGATGCACAGCTGGATCAGATTCTGGTGCCGCTTTTGCCGCATGCCGATCTTGTCAAGGTACAGGCCTTTGTGCTTTCAAAACGGGTGCGCTTGCGTGATGATGCTTCCAAGGGGCGTAAGCTATATCATGCCTTAAAGCTTTGTGAAAAAAATCGGCATTTTACCGACGATAGTGGTTTGGGCATTCATTATAAGCAGGTGCGTCCATTGTGGGATGAATTTGAGCGCCGTATTTTGGCCTTGGCCACAGCCAGTTATGATCTGGCTTTTCTGCGGGCGGACGGTATCAGTCAGCATCTGATTCATATGCAAGAGGAGGACTAAGTCCTCTTTTTTTACGCACAAAAATAACAATAGCTGAGGGAATGGCATGAATATTAGCGAATATTTCTTATATTGTCTGGCTGTTGTGGTGATGATCGCTACACCGGGACCGGTGATGCTACTGGTGGCCAGTGCCGGTCTAAAAGGCGGTTATACGGCGGCCTTAAGAACCATCTTTGGTACCAATTTCGCCTCTCTGGTTTTGATTGCCTTATCGGTATTGAGTCTAAAAGGTTTACTGGTCATTAATGAGCAATGGCTGGATGCGATCAAGTTGCTGGGCTGTTTATATATTGGCTATCTGGGCTGGCAGATTTTCCGTGAAGTTATTTTTAAACAGCAGGATCAAGCTCAGGAGAATCTAGTTCCTGTGCGTGGCGGTTTTCGACAAGGTTTTCTGGTTGGTATTTCTAATCCTAAGGACATTATTTTCTTTGCGGCTTTTTTCCCGCAATTTATCGCGATTACATCTGATCTTGATATAAGTCTCTTGATCTTGACTTTGAGCTGGATCATCCTGGATTTTTTGACTTTGTCTGTGGTGTATTTGGGTTTTAACCGCTTATCCTATTCTCGGCTCTATCCACATTTGCTGGCATTGTGCGGCATGATTCTGCTCATCATTGCCCTTTATGGAATTTATCAAATCCTGATTTAAAAATGTACAACGTACTCGGGCTGTTCCTGCCTGGCAAATCCTGCAAAAATCATGCTAAGGTAAAATCAAATAAAAATTGAACAGATCAGCATGTCTAGAACAGTACCATCGCCAGACCGTCCATTTTCCCCGCTGTTATTTATTCAACCTGCTGTTATTCAAATTCTTTACATCATTGGGCTGGCGCTGATCGCTGTCAGTATCGTGTATCTGCTGGCAGCAAACTGGTGGATGTTGCCCAAATTTGTCCAGCTGTTTATTCCTCAAATTTTATTGCTGGGTTCAGCATTGCTAAGCATGCGTTTCGCTGTGCGGGAAAAGTTAAGACAAAGTCTGGATACTGTATCGGGTCTAATGCTGGGCTTAAGTCTGGCTGTCATTGGGCAGATTTATCAGACTGGTGCTGACAGTTATCAGTTATTTCTGCTTTGGGCTTTGCTGTTATTGCCTTGGCTGTATCGTCCGAATATTGGGATCTTTGCATTATTTTGTGTGGTCAGCCAACTAGCACTCTATTTTTATTTTAAACAAAGCTTTTGGCTGGTACGTGCTGAAACGGCTTATCTGCTCAGTCTGAATCTGTTGACCGGGCTAAGTATGATCTATGCCTTACGTTATTATCCGGTTTTGCGCTATCTGTTTATCGCCATCGTGGTGCTCATTTCGGTAGTGAGTATGTTCCGGTTTATCGACTCGGATTCGATCTGGTATCTGAGCTCGGTACTGGTTCTGCCGATTTTATTCAGTGCTTATTTTTATACTAGAAAACAACAGCTTGAAACCAGCTTACTGGTTGCAGGACTGGCATTGAGTTTTAGTGTTCTGATTTTTGATCTCACTAAACAATATTTGCAAAATTCAGCCGCCGGCTTATTGGTATTGGCACTACTAATATTTGGCTGGTTCGCAGCTATTACAGGTCTGCTGATAAAGCTGTTGCCCAAGAGTCGATTTTCAGTCATTCCATTGGCTCTGGGCGCATGGATTGCTGGTGTGATACTGGCCATGCTGTTGCTGACTTATTGGGAAAGTTTTTCGATTCTGATGGGAATCATTTTTATCGCAGTCGCCTGGTGGTTGATTCGTAGCAAGCCCTCAGTTTTTCTGCGGCAATTGGCTTATTGTTTATGGGTTTGTGGTCAGGCCGCGGTATTGATTCATACTCAATTACTCACAGAGAGCCTATTGCTAATCTGGCTGATACAAGTCGGCATTACTTTGGTGAGTATCATGAGTCGCATGCATTGGCTGGTGGTGTTATTGCAGCTGTTACTTACCCATGTACTGGGGATTGCAGTTCTGGTCGAGCAACATGCATTTTTTCAGGAGCAGCGCCTGCTGACGTGGATCATGCTGCTGAATTACAGCATTCTGACTGTAGTGTTGCTGAGTGCGAAACAATGGCTCGCCTCAGCTTATGCCAAAAGCGTGAATTTGTGGATGATCGGTATTTTGGCGGTAACGGCCATTTTTCAATGCCTGCTGCAATTTGGTGTGGCTCAGCAATTGCAGCCACGTGGTATGGATGAAGTGATTACTTTCTATATTTTGCCAGCGCTCTGGATGTTGAGTTTTGTCGGGATTCATCTCAAGCAATTTTCACAAATTCAACTCTGGCTCATTCCTGCTGCGGGAATTCTGCTGATTGTATTGGGTTACTTTGAAATTTTTATCATTTTGGTGTTTATGGCTTGGGCAATGGTGAATCAACAACAATTGATGCAAGCCTTGACCATTTTGCTACTGATCTTCTGGTTATGGCTGCTGTATTACAATCTGGGACTGAGTTTTTTATTTAAAAGTGTCAGTGTTTTTGCCTCAGGTGTGCTGGTGTTGCTTCTGGCTTATGTGTTGAGTTCGCCGAAATTTCAGCTGAAAGCAGGGGTAGCCTCATGATGAAAAAGTTTATGGCGCTGCACCTGAGTATTTTTAGTATTGCTTTATTCGTAGGTTTAATTGTCCAGCATGAATGGAATCTGGTAAAAAGCGAGAGTATCTTTGTCGAGTTGGCACCTGTCGATCCGCGTTCGATCTTGCAAGGGGATTATATGGCACTGAATTATCAGTTGCATTTTGCGGGGGTGGATGCTGCTGAAAGTGCAGTGAATCGAGCAAGTTCGGACATCAGTATTCAGGATTTTAAAGATCAGTCCCAGATCATGAGCTATGTACGCTTAGATCTACAGCGACGGGTGATACAAACCAGTTTTGATCCACGCTTATTGCAGATTTATCCGGCATCATCATCTAAACTGCTCTTAAAGAATCCGCACAATACGTTTGAGGCTTTATATCCTGCTGCTAACAGTTTCATGTTCGCCGAGGGCCTAGAGCCTTGTTATCGTAATGCTAAATTTGCAGAGCTGAAAGTGAAGGAAAATGGCAAGGCTCTATTGTCTGATCTGCTTGATCAGCAATTAAAACCCTTAAACTGTGAAAGCTCTAAAAGTTGGCGAGAGGGCAGTTAAATAGGTCAATATTCCAGTATTAAAAAAGCCCGCGATTTGCGAGCTTTTCGGTATCTGGTCTGATCAGCTTATGCAACTTGTACCGGAATACAGTTGGCAGTGTGGCTGACTGTATTATTTGGGTTGGCATAAACCAAGCGAGGCTGATGGGCATTCGCTTCAGCTTCAGTGAAATCGCCAAAGGTTGCAATAATCACGATATCGCCTACATCGGCCTGATGCGCAGCACCACCATTCACTGAAATGATGCCTGAATTGTCTTCGCCACGAATTGCATAAGTTGCAAAACGTTTACCATTGGTCACGTTCCACACATGAATTTCTTCGTATTCACGAATGCCAGCCAAATCCATCAAAACGCCATCAATTGCACATGAACCTTCATAGTGTAATTCTGCATGTGTAACGTGAGCGCGGTGAATTTTGCATTTTAATAAACGAGATAGCATGGCTAGCGTCCCCTGAGTTGACCTAAGAGTTTGATCATTTGGTTAAATCAATCTTGCTTGCTGTATGGTGAACAATCGAGCAAACGCATTTTGCGCTTAAATAAACTTTCTGGCAAGCGGAATTGTCCAGCTATTTCTGAATGTTTAGTTCGGCTTGTATGCGTTGATTTGATTCATGGCTTGCTGTACTTCACCATTCACCAGCATTTTTGTGCGGGCGAGGGCATGGGAAATCGCATCATCCATTAAATTCTGTTCGCTGCTTGGCGCTTTACTGAGCACATGACCGGAAACACGGTCTTTGGCACCAGGATGGCCGATTCCAATACGCAGGCGATGGAAGTTTGAACCAATATGCGGCACGATATCGCGTAGACCATTATGACCACCGTGACCACCGCCAGTTTTCAGGCGAATGACACCAGGATTCATATCCAGTTCATCATGGGCAATCAGGATCGATTCAGGTGCGATATTGTAGAATTTGGCGAAAGGAACAACACTTTTACCGGAAAGGTTCATAAAGGTTGTCGGTAGAAGAAGACGGACGTCTTGACCTTCGATATTGCCACGACCGCTAAATCCGTTGAATTTTGGGTCTTTTTTGAGGGTAATGCCATATTGGTCTGCAAGGCGTTCTACGAACCAGAAGCCTGCATTATGGCGGGTTTGGGCATACTCAGAACCTGGGTTACCCAAACCTACAATCAGTGAAATATTTGACACTAATTACACCATTAACACTTATGCGCGTTTGAAGTCAGCGTGCATAGGCGTGTTTTTAGCTGGGTGACGTTGAAGCGCTTGGATTTTCACGCTTTCAGTTTTGCCGTCTACGTTGATTTCAACAACTTCTTCGAAGAATGCATTGTTTTCTAACGCTTTAACAAGCTCACGAAGTTCTAAAGTAACAGCTACAGGAGCAGCTTCGCCACCGTAGATGATTGCTGGAACTTTAGCTTGAAGACGAAGGCGGCGGCTCGCACCTTTCCCTTGAACTGCTTCTTCACGTGCTGCTGCGTTTAATACGAAGTTTGCCATGATAGACATCCTATTTAAGTTAAATGAACTAAACTTGCGACCAGTCTAGTGAGTAAAAGCCCTACCAAATGGCAGGGCTTTGAAAATTCAGCGCTCTATTATAGATAAGAATCGAACATTGCGCTAATAGATTCTTCGTTGTTAATACGACGAATCGTTTCGGCAACCATGCTGGCTACTGAAACCTGGCGAATCTTGCCTAGTGCTAAAGCTTCATCAGAAAGAGGAATGGTATCAGTCACAACCAGTTCATCAATCACAGAATTCTTTAAGTTTTCAATCGCTTTACCAGAAAGTACTGGATGCGTTGCATACGCAACAACCTTGCGAGCACCGAAAGTTTTCAATGCATCAGCAGCTTTGCAAAGCGTACCAGCAGTATCTACCATGTCATCAACGATGACACAATCACGATCTTTTACATCGCCAATCAAATGCATCACTTGTGATTCATTCGCTTTTTGACGACGCTTATCGATGATTGCAAGATCGATATCGCCCATTTGTTTCGCAACAGCACGTGCACGCACTACACCACCCACGTCAGGTGAAACCACCATCAGGTTGTGATGCGATTGTTGACGCAAGTCAGCAAGTAGCGCTGGTGTACCGTAGATGTTGTCTACAGGGATATCGAAGAAGCCTTGGATCTGGTCAGCGTGCAAGTCGATCATTACAACGCGGTCAACGCCTACAGTAGTGAGCATGTCTGCTACAACTTTTGCAGTAATTGGAACACGTGCTGAACGTGGACGACGGTCTTGACGAGCATAACCAAAATAAGGAATCACGGCAGTAATACGACCCGCACTTGCACGACGCAAAGCATCAGCCATCACTAAGATTTCCATCAGGTTATCGTTAGTTGGGGCACAAGTAGGTTGTACTATAAATACGTCTTTACCACGAACGTTTTCAGTAATCTCGACAGCAATTTCACCGTCAGAGAACTGACCTACAGAGGCAGCGCCTAGAGGAATATGTAAGTGACTTACGACTTTTTGAGCGAATTGTGGATGCGCAGATCCACTAAAAACGACAAGATTGGGCATGAAGCACCCTTGGCGGTTGGGATATATGGGAATAAATGGCAGGGGTAGCTGGATTCGAACCAACGGATGCCGAGATCAAAACCCGGTGCCTTACCACTTGGCGATACCCCTAATGCGGCAGAACTTTAATATTTTTGCGGTAAAGTGTCAAGGTAAATTAACAGTCTTACAGCAAATGAGTGTTCTGTCTTTTTTCGAGAAAATGGCAGGGGCGGCTGGATTCGAACCAACGGATGCCGAGATCAAAACCCGGTGCCTTACCACTTGGCGACGCCCCTAAATTTGATGACTGTAAGATGGCAGGGGTAGCTGGATTCGAACCAACGGATGCCGAGATCAAAACCCGGTGCCTTACCACTTGGCGATACCCCTAATACAGTACATCTACAGGTGAAAAATGGCAGGGGTAGCTGGATTCGAACCAACGGATGCCGAGATCAAAACCCGGTGCCTTACCACTTGGCGATACCCCTATCTACACTTTAAACTGAACTAAAGGTGATTCTTGTAAACTGTTGACCAGGTAAGCTTTACATGGTGCATTTGCAAGAATATCTTCGATATTCAGATTTTCAGTGACTTCAATAAACACACAAGCACCTGTACCTGTAAGCTTTGCTTTTCCGAACTGGTCGAGATATTGCATTGCTTCATCTACTTCAGGATATAAGCTTCTTGCCAGTGGCTCAAAGTTATTTCCAAAATCAGATGGCGTTTCCTGATAGGCGCAAAATTTAGAGCTCTTCGTGTCTCTTGTCAATGCTTTTTGCGAAAAAAGCAGTTGAGTGCTGATAAAACAATCAGGTTTTAACACAATGAATTTTTTTTGATCTAAGTCTATGAATGTTAAGTGTTCGCCAATGCCTTCGGCCCAGGCATTTTTACCATGCACAAATATTGGCACATCTGCGCCTAGCTTGACCCCAAGTTCTGCCAGTTGTTTGATATTTAAGCCGCACTGCCAGAGTTGGTTCAGCACAATCAGGGTCGTCGCTGCATTGGAAGAGCCGCCACCGAGACCTGCACCCATCGGGATATTTTTTTCCAGACGAATCTTTAGCCCGGAGGGCGTTTTGGCATAGGGCTTCAACAACTGTATCGCCCGATAGATTAAATTCTGTTGCAGATCGACTGAGGCCAGACCTTCTATCTGAATCGTATCATCAGTGCTTTGTTCAAACTCCAGCCAGTCATACAGGTCAATCAGCTGAAAAATACTTTGCAGCTCATGATAGCCATTTTCACGGCGACCGGTGATATGTAGAAACAAATTCAGTTTAGCAGGCGAGGGAACACGAATCATCATAGGCTGGAATCAGGTCAATTAACGGTTTTCAATGATCATTGTAATACGGTTTTCTGCACCATTTCCAAGTGACTGCTTTAAAATCAAACGGTTTGGCATTTTGGCCTGCGCATTATAATTGAGATCGACCGTCCAGCCCTGTTCGATAATCTGGTTAATCCGCTGCGTATCGTCTTTTTGTAATTTGGCAGTCGTGGTGGCAGGGCGGGCTTGTACCCAATCGACTAAATAACTGATCGGCGCTTGCCAGCCTGTTGCGCGTTGCAGTAATTCCTCGGCACTGGCTGCCTGAATCACACCGGTTTTTGCGCTGTTTAAGGTCACTTGTCCCGGTGTGCCAGAAATCTGGGTTTTACCGACGCCTAAGATACCGCTGAGCTCAATATCAAATTCTTCCTGCTGTTGTACCCAGGTAAAGAATGCGCTGCCAGTCTGTTGAGGGGTGCGAACACCAATTTTACCTTGCAGTTGAAATTGATTCTCTGCCTGTACAGCCGGAGTGGCAGGCGTTTGTGGCTTGATCATCTGCTGACAGCCAGTTAAAAATAAAGCAGTGGCTACAAAGGCACAGCAGCCCAATTGGCTCAAATTGCGCATAAATAAATTAACTCGTTTTGGTTTGTGGTGCTAACAATAGCGAATTAAGTTGTTTCAATTCTGGGGCATTTGGATGGTTTTGTTGTAATTGTTGTAACACTTGGTGGAATTGTTGTAGATCACCTTTCATGTACAACGACCGAGCATAACGCACCCCAATCTTCACATTCGGATTCAACTGATAGGCTTTGTATAACACGTCCGCAGCTGTGGCGAAGTCGTTCTGTAAATAACAGATATAACCATAGGTATCCAGAATGGACGCCTGTTCCGGTGCATATTCCAGTGCCTGTTCGACATAGCGGCGTGCTTCTTCGAGACGGCGGTTCTGCATCGCCAGGGTATAGGCATAGGCATTCAGATAGGTTGGACTGTTCGGTTCGATTTTGAGTAAAGTGCTGAGTAATTCATCCAGCTTGTGGCGATCCTGATGGGGGTCCAGCAACAGGACTTGCGAATAGACCAGTTCAGGATCATCCGGCAGGTTTTTGCTGGCTTCTTCCAGCAGGCGAATGGCGGCTTTTTTGTTCTGCATGCGCGTCAAAATATCCGCCTGGGCCAGATAAAGGAAGCTGGCATGTTGCGGATAATTGACTCGTTCCTGAGTCAAGAAACGTAGTGCATCATGTAATTTATCCTGCTGGGCGAAAATCGAGATCATGTTGCGACGTGAGACGGTGTAAAGACTGCCATCGACCAAACGATAATAGGCTTTAGCCGTTTCATAATGCTGTTTGCGTTCTGCATTCACTGCCAGATAATAATAGGCTTCATTCTGATATTGCGCAGAATAACGTAGTTCGACCAGATATTTTTCGGCCTTCTCGTATTCTTCTAAGTCAATACTGGTCAGTCCGGCAATAAACAGGGCTTCTTCGGCAGTCGGCCATTTTTTTAGAATATCCTGCAGTTTTTTCAGCGCCAAAGTTGCTTCGTTCAGCTTGACCAGATATTTGACTTCGGCCAGACGTACATCCAGATTATTGCGGTTTTTACGGCTGGATTTTTCATACCATTGCAGCGTGGCCTGAGTATCGCCGAGTGCATTGAGCAGATTGGCTTTCATCAGGATATAGCCGGTTGCATTCGGCCGTTTTTTTAAGGCGCGGTTAACTGTATTTAAAGCCTGTTCGAGCTGACCATTTTGTGCTTCCAGCCCGGCCACTAGCACCAGAATAGACGGATTGTCCTTGGCTTTAGTGGTACTTAAGGCCTGAATAAGATAACTGCGGTCTTCTGTGCCTTCTGGTGAAATTCCGGCGAGAATTTCTTCCAGATCGGCGCTGTCATCAATTTGCAGGATTTTTTCTAAGGTTTCTGCGGCCAGCTCATATTCATGCGCTTTGAGGGCAATATGTGATAAATAAAATAAAGCGGGGACATCTTGTGGCTCCTGTACCACCCAGTGCGTGGAGATATCTAGTGCCGCCTGTAGATTATCATGTTCTAGTGCGACATTCAGCGCACGCTGCTTGACTGAAGTGGAATTGCTCTTGATCGCCAGCACCGTATAGTTGTGCAAAGCGGTCGGAATGTCGTGTGCAGCGATAGCAAACTCGGCCATCATACTTTGTTTTATCGCATCATAATTTTGATTTGCATGGTAAACTGCTTCCGCTGCATAGAGATGTGCAGTCGAAGCCATGCTACCCACCAGTAGGAATGTGGTAGAATATTGCTTAATTGTAGGGCCGTTGATACGGCTGATTGTTTGACGCAATTTTTTCTTGATCCAAGTAATGCTTTTTATGACACCGATGTTGCACAATAGCATAAATTTAGTGAAATGATGACCTGATATGTCTTTCTTTGCATTGGGTGTCAACCATCAAACTGCCTCTGTAGAACTGCGCGAACAAGTGGCTTTTAACCCTGAAAAGTTAAGTGCCATTCTTGCCGAGCAAAGCCAACACCCTGAACTGAATGACATGGTGGTGGTGTCTACATGTAACCGGACCGAAGTTTACGCCATGTCTCAAAATGCTGACATGGTGCTGAACTGGCTCGCCCAGAAAAATGGGGTGGATGTCAAACAACTGCAACATCATGTCTATCGTTATGAAAATGCCCAGGCAGTAACGCATCTGATGCGTGTCGCCAGTGGTCTGGATTCACTGATGCTCGGTGAACCACAAATTCTGGGACAGGTCAAAACGGCACTTTCTCTGGCCAAAGACTCCCATACGGTGTCGCGCAATCTCAACCGAATTTTTGAATATGCCTTTTATGCCGCTAAACGCGTGCGTTCAGAAACGGCTGTCGGCAGTCATGCGGTCTCGATGGGCTATTCGGTGGCGCAACTGGCGTTGCAAGTATTTAGTCATCCGGACAAGCTGACCATTATGGTGGTAGCAGCCGGGGAGATGAACAGTCTGGTGGCCAAACACCTTGCAGAGATGGGGGTGGGCAAGATCATTATCTGTAACCGTACCCGTGAACGTGCGGATATTCTGGCGCAGGAAATTGCACATCGGGTTGAAGTCGAAATTATAGACTTTGATCAGCTTGCAGAAAATCTGCATCGTGCTGATGTCATTTCCAGTTGTACCGGCAGTTTGCATCAGGTGATTCACTATCCTGATGTCAAGGCAGCATTAAAGAAACGCCGTTACCAGCAGATGCTACTGGTCGATCTGGCAGTACCGCGTGATATTGATGCCAAAGTAGAAAGCTTGGACGGGGTTTATCTATATGGTGTCGATGACCTGCAAAGCGTGATTGAGGAAAATCTGGCACAGCGCCGTCAAGCGGCGGTTGAAGCCGAGATCATGGTCAATCAGCTGGCTACAGAACTGATGACCCAGCAGAAGGTCAAACAGGCCGGGGCGACCATTCATGCCTATCGTGATCATGGTGAAACTTTACGTCAGGAAGAATTGACACTGGCAATGCAACGAATTGCCAAAGGTGAAAAGGCAGATACTGTACTGGCCGAGTTTTCACATCGTTTGACCCAAAAACTGTTGCATCCAACTTCTATTGTGCTGCGTGAAGCAGCCAAAGCGGAAGATCCTGCCTATTTTGAGCTGTTGCAGGAAGAACTGGGTAATGTAGTTGCGAAGCGTCGTAAATCCAGGCACTCACTTTAATCAGCATGATCGGGTTATGGGTTATTTTCTGATATACACGTCAGTATACAACCCCAGCTAGATGGTTCGAAAAGTTTGTAAATAGTACTGTGAGCTAGCCCCGACCTCCTTTGATTCAAAAGAATAAATGGTGTGGAAAATTAGTCTTCTAACAGGGTCATCGAGCGTTTGCGATCAATCTCATAAATCTGCATTTTCAGGTTTTTCATTTCAGCAATGCTGCTAAATTTCTTTGACTTAATCTTGTTTTTTAAACACTGATATTGCAGCTTGGTCGAAAAATCAGCCGCGAGTTTGTCGGCCTGTTCCGGTGATGAGGTGTAATCGCTGACATTGGCATGCTGCAGAATATGCTGCAGTTCATGATGATGTGCTGCGCAGGCACCGAGCACATAATAGATCGACAGTTCAGGATCATCCGGCAGGTCATCAAAAATCACATTCAGAATATTCAGAATTTTAAACAGCAACTGATCTTCCGCCACCAGCGCACGCAGCGGTTCAAAATGAATATACAAATAAGGATGATTCATCAAGATCGCAATCACATATTCTTCAGCATCAATTTTAGTGCTAAAGCTTAAGGACGCATCCGTATTGACCTTAGGTTGCCATTTACGGTTAAAGCCTAGTTTTTCCCGAAAAAATTGCTGGAGCAAATAACGGAATGAACCGTGTTTGGGCAGTAACTCGGTCAGATTTTTCAGTTCACCCATGACCTGACTTTTGCCTTCAGGGGTGGTGATATCCTGATTTTGGGTCAGGTGGGCAAACACGAAGTCCGACATCAGCGGTGCCTGTTCCAGCAAGCGTCTAAAGTTTTCTATCCCTTCACGGCGGATCAATGAATCTGGGTCATGGTCAGCGGGCAAGACAAAGAACTTCAGCTCTCGGCCATCATTCAGCAGGGGCAGGGCAATGTCCAGAGTACGGCGCGCCGCTTTTTGACCGGCAGCATCCCCATCAAAGGCAATGGTCAGCCGGTTGTTCTGCTTGAACAGAATGTTCAGGTGGTCGGTATTACTCGCTGTCCCTAAAGTCGCCACTGCGCCATGAATGCCATATTGCTGAAGCGCAATCACATCCATGTAGCCTTCGACCATCAGCCATTCTTGAGCTTTCTGCTTGCGCCCTTCATACAGACCATACAGCAACTGGTTTTTATGGAAGACCTCAGAGTCTGGCGAGTTGATGTATTTCGGCTTGATCTCGTCATTGAGTGCGCGACCACCAAAACCAACTACACGCCCCTTGGTATCACGGATTGGGAAAATGACCCGCTCACGCAGCAGGTCAAAGTCACGGCCACTGTCGCTGGTACGAATCAGACCGAGGAGTTTTAGGCCTTCAATATCCTGAGGAAAGGCTTTTTCCAGATGTTGCCAGTCTTCAGGCGCATAGCCTAAGCGCCAATAGGCTATGGTTTCCGTAGTCAGACCACGTTGCTTAAAATATTGTTGGGCACTCGGGCTGTTCGGTAGTTGGCGCTCATAGAACTGTGCAATATTTTCCAGCAGGTCGTAGAGGTTGCCGTCTTGCTGAACTTCAGCCATGGGCAAATGTTCAAAAGAAGCAAAAGGGTCGCCGTAAAAGTCTTGTTCGGCTGCCTGAAACTCTGCAAATGGGTCAAAACTCGCCGTAGATGCAGCACTATTATTTTCTGTTGGAGCATTATTTTGTTGCGGCTGAACTTGTGGTATAGCTTGAGCAGGCGCAATTTTGGGCTTGGCTGCTTCACGTTTATATTTTAATTTATTCGAATCGGTATTGTCTTTAGGCAGTTCGATGCCGGTCTGACTGGACAGGTCTTTCATCACTTCGACAAAATTACGGCTGCCAATATCCATTAAAAAACGGATGGCATTACCATTGGCCTGACAGCCAAAACAGTGAAAATACTGTTTATCGCGATAGACGTGAAAAGACGGTGATTTTTCCTGATGAAAAGGGCAGCAGCCTGAATAGGTACGACCCGTTTTTTTCAGTTTTACGAATTGACCAATCACATCGACAATATCGGTGCGATCGAGAATCTGATCAATCGTATGTTGAGGAATGGCCATGGTCTGCTGAGCTTCTCGTGCTGATATCTAAGGTCTAAATCACTGAAAATAGTCTGGTTGAACATTGAATATTTCAAGTTCCTTTGTATACCTTTTGCATGTTTTGTTCAAGCCTTGGCTGGACAACGCAAAAGGGCAAGTATGATACCTTGCCCTTGAGGAAAATGCACCTGTAACGCGCTGTCTTGCTGATGCTGCCGGACTTATTTAGCTTTATTCAGCCGTTTTAGGACGATCCAGCAAACCAAATGAAATGCGATTGGTGATGCTGCGCTTTTCAGTTTCTGGCATATCCGATTGTGTATCGGTGTCGGTTACAGTCTTGGCTTCTTTACCAAAAATACCCAGTGTCGCGCGGTTAAAGAAACTGCTTTCGCTACGCGCTGCACGCAGATTCACCGTACCATCTGATTTCACCAGATTCGGATAATTCAGCTTTAATACATCCACATATTGCTGAGAAGTCGCTTTATCACCTAGCTGATCATAGCCATAAGCGACTGTTGCCAGTGCTTCTGGAATCTGCGGAGTTTGAGGATAATGTTCAATCACCCACAAGCCACGTTCAACTGCTGCCAGATATGCCTTACGCTTGATGTTGAAACGTGCTGCATTCATTTCATGCTCAGCCAGTTCCTGACCGATAAATTGCATACGCTGTGCTGCATCCACTGCATAAGTACTAGATGGATAGCGGCGAATGAAATCAACAAAATTCTGGTAAGCCACTTTCAGGTAGCTGACATCACGATGCGACTGTTTCAGCGAGGTATAACGCAGCAGACCGTTATAGTTTTGTTCCATATTGGCGACACCGCGTACATAGTAGGCATAGTCGACATTCGGATGTTGCGGGTTCAGACGGATAAAACGCTCTGCCAGTGCAACCGCACCTTCATAATCTTTTTGCTGGAATTTCACATACAACAGTTCAAGCTGCGCTTGCGGGGCATACTGACTGGTCGGGAAATAAGTTTCCAGCGCTTCTAACTGTTTTGCTGCATCGGTATATTGATTACGATCTAGCGCTTTCTGTGCTTTTTGAATATAAACCTGTTCGCTAGATTCCGGACCTTTATCCACGACTTCTTTTTTTGGATTACTGCTACAGCCTACCATTGCCGATGCAATGCCTAATGTCACAGCAAGCATTGTCATTTTATAATGTGGTAGCGACATAAAAATTCCTCTGTTAATACGGGCAATGAGCTACAATTGCACTATTAAACCACTTTTGTCTGAATGAGCAAATGAGTCAAGCACAATCTTCCAATTCTAATATCCCTGATACTGATTTCAATTTACTTGAAGATTCTGAGGATGCAGATAACCATACTTCAGAAGCAACTGCAACACGTTTATCGTTGCAATTTCAACTGGATGAAACTTATATCGGGCAACGTATCGACCAGATTGCCGCAATGGTCTGGAGCGATTTTTCTCGAGAAAAATTAAAGCAATGGATTAAAGATGGCAATTTATTGGTGAATGGTCAACCGGTTAAGCCTAAATTTAAAAGTGATGGTTTTGAAACCCTGACCTTAAATGTCGAGCTTGAAGCGCAAACGCGCAGTCTGCCGGAAGATATTCCAATGGACATTATCTATGAAGATGATGACATTATGGTCATCAACAAACCAGTCGGTATGGTGGTACATCCGGGTGCCGGAAATACCTCGGGCACCTTGGTCAATGCTTTATTGCATCATTATCCAAAATCGGCTGAACTGGCGCGTGCAGGTCTGGTACATCGTATCGACAAAGACACCAGCGGTCTGTTGGTGGTTGCCAAAAATCTGGAAGCACAGTTCTCTCTCAGCAAACAGCTTGAGAAGAAATCAGTATATCGCCTGTATGACCTCGTAGTTTACGGCAACATTATTGCTGGTGGCACCATTGATGAGCCGATCAAGCGCCATCCGGTGGATCGTGTGAAAATGGCTGTTCTGCCAGGCGGGAAGGATGCAGTCACGCATTACAACGTCAAAGAGCGTTTCCAGCATTTCACCCGTGTCCAGGCCCGTCTGGAAACTGGTCGTACCCATCAGATTCGTGTACATTTTAGCTATATCGGCTTTGGCCTGGTGGGCGATCAGGTATATATGCCGCGTGTACGTATGCCTGCAGGTGCATCACAATTACTAGATGATACTTTACGTGGCTTTAAACGTCAGGCCTTGCATGCAGCGAAACTCGGTCTAACTCATCCGCGCACCAAAGAAGAAATGACCTTTGAAGCGCCGTGGCCGGAAGACTTTGCCAATCTGATTGAAGTGCTGCGCACCGAAAACAAAGCCTATTAATCTTTTTATTTAGCTCGCGTCAAAGCAAGGAATCGAGATGCAATTTGTACCAGGACTTCCACAAGGTGTGTATGTGGGCCAGACCCGCATTCATCATGCGAAAGTACAGTCATCAGCACAGCCTGAGCTTGCAGGTTTTAATCTGGCCTTGCATGTGCAGGATGATGCGCAACGGGTACAACAGCATCGTATGGCTTTACTGCAAGATTTCGCTGCCTTTGGCGTAGATAAAATTACCTGGATGACCCAGACACATAGCACCATCTGTCATACCATTAACGAGCAGATGCCATTTACCGCACTGGTCGGAGATGGTCTGGTGACTCAGCGTAAGGCGCATGCCTTGATGATGATGACTGCAGACTGCTTGCCGGTGGTATTGGGTAATCCGGATGGCACAGAAGTTGCCAATTTGCATGCTGGTTGGCGTGGTCTGGCGGGTGGGATTGTCGAAAATACCATCGCAGCCATGCAAACTCCGCCGACCTGGGCCTGGCTCGGTGCGGCAATTAGCCAGCCCTGTTTTGAAATTGGCGAAGAAGTGAAAATTGCATTCTGTTCCAAATATCCTGAGCTGGACAGTGCATTTCAGGCAGGGGAACAGGCAGGTAAGCACTATGCTGATCTATATGCGATTGCACGTTATATCCTGAATCAGCATGGGATCAAAACCGTACTGGGTGGTGATCAGTGTTCTTATCGTCAGGCGGATGAATATTTTTCTTATCGCCGTGAGCCAAAAACAGGGCGTATGGCGACATTCGTGTTTATGGCATGAAAATGTTAAACTTAACTGAATTTTTTGGCTTTTGAGCGTTATGTCCCTATCTTCCAAATCTGTTGCGATTGTTTATCATAGTCCTTATGGACACACGGCTAAAGTGGCAAATTTTATTGCCGATGGTGCGCGAGAAACTGGTGTTCAGGTGTATGTGATGAATGTCGAACATATAGACTGGGATGTACTAGACGCCGCGGATGCAATTGTATTTGGCTGTCCGACCTATATGGGTAGTCTGACCGCTGCCATGAAGCTGTTTATGGAACAGTCTTCCAAGCGCTGGTTGGCACGTACTTGGCAGGGCAAACTGGCAGCCGCCTTTACCAATGGTGGCGGACTCAGTGGCGACAAGCTGGCGGTCCTGCAGCAAATCAACTTGTTTGCCATGCAGCACGGTATGCTATGGAGTGGATTGCCATTAATGCCAACAGGACGTGCAGTGACGGACCTGAACCGGATGTCGAGCTTTTTGGGTTTAATGACCCAGTCGGATAATGCGCCGGTTGAAGTTACTCCACCTGAAGGGGATTTAAAAACCGCGCTCTGGTTTGGTGAATATATTGCCCTGACTCTGGCAAGACTGGGCGGCAAAGCTTAAAGTTATAAAAAAACCTCCGAATGTGGAGGTTTTTTTTATCTTCAATTTTTAATCCATTATTTATGGAAAATTCGTGCTTTATCACGTTGCCAGTCACGGTCTTTTTCAGTAGCACGTTTGTCGTGTAACTGCTTACCTTTCACCAAGGCAATTTCCAGCTTGGCATGTGGACCTTTCCAGTAACAGGCCAGTGGTACGCAGGAATAACCTTTCTGGTTAATTGCACCCATCAGCTTTTCAATTTCACGGCGGTTCAGCAACAGCTTGCGAGTACGGGTTGCTTCAGGTACAACGTGTGTCGAAGCACTCAGTAAAGGTTGAACCTGAGCACCGAACAGGAACGCTTCACCATTTTTAAAGGTAATATAGCTTTCGACAATGGTCATGCGACCGGCACGCATTGATTTGACTTCCCAGCCCTTTAATGAAAGCCCCGCTTCAAATTTCTCTTCAATAAAATAATCGTGGCGGGCACGTTTATTCAGTGCAATGGTACCGCCATTATTTTTTTTTACTACAATAGATGCTTTCGCCATAATCTGATACTTCCAAACGTGCTGCTATTGTACCGCAACTAGAAATAAGGTGAAGTTTTTTAAATTAATGAGGATTATTCACCAAAAAAACAAGTTTTTGCTAAAATAAGATTCTACATAACAAACAGAGTACAAATGGATGTCTAAAACTCGTGTGATTTATCCGGGGACTTTTGATCCAATTACCAATGGACATATTGATTTGGTAACCCGCGCAGCGCGAATGTTTGATGAAGTCGTGGTAGCCATTGCCATCGGTCATCATAAAAATCCGGTATTTAGTCTGGAAGAGCGTGTCGCATTGGCGAAAGAGTCATTGAGTCATTTGGACAATGTTGAATTTGTAGGTTTTGACGGTTTGCTCGTCAATTTTTTCCGTGAGCAAAAGGCGACTGCTGTATTGCGTGGTTTGCGTGCAGTGTCTGATTTTGAGTACGAATTTCAGCTGGCAAATATGAACCGTCAGCTGGACTCCCACTTTGAAGCGGTGTTTTTAACCCCTTCAGAGCAATATTCTTTTATTTCATCCACTTTGGTGCGTGAAATTGCTCGATTAAGAGGTGATGTGACCAAGTTTGTACCACCAAACGTGGTTGCCGCCTTCGAGCGTAAACTTCAACAAGGTTGGTAGCGTGTCTTTATATATCACCGATGAATGCATTAATTGTGATGTCTGTGAACCTGTATGCCCGAATGAGGCGATATTCATGGGGGAACTCATCTATGAGATTAACCCGGACTTATGTACAGAGTGCGTCGGACATCATGACAAACCGCAGTGCCAGTTGTTCTGTCCAGTGGATTGTATTCCACTGGATCCGAATCATGTTGAAACGCAGGAACAGCTGCAAGCCAAGTATGAAAAACTGACTGCTCAAAAAACATCAAGCAATTAGTCTGGATATTTGATACTATGCCGCTCGAAGTGAGCCAGACGATCGCTGCTGTGGAGATCTCCGTGATTGAAGCAGGGGAGGAAAGTCCGGGCTTCATAGGGCAAGGTGCCAGGTAACGCCTGGGCGGTGCAAACCGACGGCAAGTGCAGCAGAGAGAAGACCGCCTTCATTATGTTTTCGAGCAATCGGAATCGGAGGTAAGGGTGAAAGGGTGCGGTAAGAGCGCACCGCATGGCTGGTAACAGTTCATGGCGAGGTAAACCCCACCGGAAGCAAGACCAAATAGGAATCCATTAGGCATGGCCCATGCTGGATTCGGGTAGGTCGCTTGAGCGCATGAGTGATTGTGCGCCTAGAGGAATGATCGTTCACGACAGAACCCGGCTTATCGGCTCACTTCAACAAATTTTGATCAAACAGCACAATATGGGGTTGACGTGATTTACAGAAAATCCCATAATGCGCGCACAGTTTAAGGCTATGTAGCTCAGTTGGTTAGAGCACCGCACTCATAATGCGGGGGTCACAAGTTCAAGTCTCGTCATAGCCACCATATTCTGAAAAAACCTACTCCGATTGAGTGGGTTTTTTTATGCCTAAAGAAAATTAAAATGATAAGATCATTTTAAATAAGCAACTGTATTTAAAAAGTAATGCTGAAGACACAAATAAATCTACATAAAGATAATGATGAAAATATTGAGATTGCATGGGATGGAGACCTTTGGGATAGAAGACGTCTAGGATTACAATTAGAGCGTTATGTTGATCGCTTGCAATGTGGTGCTGTATTGGCTTTAGATGCACGTTGGGGTGAAGGAAAAACATGGTTTGTTCGAAACTGGAAACGTCATTTAGAAACGACTGAAATTCCACACAATGTGATTTATTTAGATGCTTTCGCAAATGATTATTTAGATGATCCTTTTTTAGTTATTACATCTGAAATTTCGAATATTTTAAAGAAAGATAAAAGTACGAAAAGGCGAGTAAAAAAATTAATTGAACTATCAGCATCTGTAGGAACTACCTTACTTCCTTCGCTACCTAAAGTTGCTTTAACACTTGGGCTTCATTTAGTCGGAGCGGGGTTATTAAGTGGTGTTCTACAACAAGGTTATGAAAGTGCAAAAGATGAAATAGATATATTGTCTGAGGAAGCAAGTGATCGAATTAAAGAAAGTATTCAAAATAAAATTGCTAATCATGAAGCAGAAAAAAATACTTTATTAGATTTTAAAAAACATTTATCAGAAACAGTCGATAAATTAGATAAACCTTTAGTTTTTATTATTGATGAATTAGACCGTTGTCGTCCTGATTTTGCAATTCGATTGATTGAAAGAATTAAGCACTTTTTTGATATTCCGAAAATTGTTTTTGTTTTAGTTGTGCATAAAGACAATTTAAAGCAAATCATCAATACTCATTATGGGTATGAAAATATAAATGAAGACTATCTGGATAAATTTATAGATTTTAGCATTCCTTTACCACAAATTTCTTATCCTGGTAAGGATTTCTACCTGCACTATGAAAAAATAGCACAGTTGTTGAAGCAGGTTGGGGTTTATTCTGATGACATATGTTTTACGTTTTATATGTCGCAACATAGGCAATATAAAACAGCAAGAGAATTGAAAAAAGTAATTAATCAATTTGCTTTGCTTAAGCAAGATCGAAAAAGTGATATGTTTTTAATAGTAGCATTAATGCAAGGGGCGCATAACCTAGAAGAAAAAATGATTAATATTTTTTATACTTTCTTAAATGGATATGAGCCTATGGATAGTTTAAATGTTTTAAAAAGTTTAACTACTAGAGACTTTAAGAACTTTGAAAATAAAATAGAATCAAAATTTAATTACAAAAATATTGAGATATTAAGTTTAATTAAGGCATTAAAGGATGCAGAAACTCAAGGGGATCAAAATGATGTTTTATTAGGCTACAATTTGTATGGAGTTGATGGTGGAGAGGAGGAATTTTCCTCTCAATTTAAAAATTATATTGAACACAATCTGTATTAAATTATCTTAAAGCCTCTCTGATTTGATTAACATCATCCGTCTGTAACTGATCACGCATTTTTAAAAACTGCTTTTCATCAATATCGTAAATTTTAAGGGAAAGCAGTTTTTCAATATCTTCCTGAGGGAAACGGTATTTAATGACTTTTGCAGGTACGCCACCGACAACAGCATAAGGTGGCACATCTTTGGTCACGACTGCGCCTGTCGCCACTACAGCACCTTCGCCTAGCTTCACGCCTTGCATAATCATGGCACGTGAGCCAATCCAGCAGCCATCGCCAATAACAGTATCGCCAGCAGGCACAAAACTGCGTGTATCGAACGGAAACGCTGAAATCCAGTCAGTGCGGTGCAACTGGTTGCCACCCATCATAATCACGCATTCAGCGCCAAAGCAGACAAAATTGCCGATATAGAGCTGATCAATCGGCTTCTCAGGCGTTGCAGGCTTATCATGTAAATAACGCACTACACAGCGCTCAAAACCCTGATCCCAATAGGCCGAATAATACGAATAATTCCCTTTGATATGAATGTTGGGATTCTTCACCGTTTTTGAGATGAACTCAAATTCACACCAATGATTTACAGGAGAATTAATTAACTTTTCAGCCATAAGGGAGATACAAAAAATAGTGAATAAGAAATTATACCTAATCGGCGTTTAAGCTTGCTGAATAATCTCTAAAAGATACTCAAGCGACTGCGAATAACGCAAATGATTAGACTGGTGTAGATGCTGTAGGAATACGAGCAATCACTTTAATCTCAAAATCAAAACCTGCCAGCCAATTCACGCCAACAGCTGTCCAATTAGGATAAGGCTTTTGATTAAATACTTGCTGCTTAACTTTCATAATGCTTTCAAACTGCTGTTCAGGATCGGTATGAAAAGTGGTGACATCGACAATATCATCGAAAGTACAACCTGCCGCTGCTAATGTAGCAGTCAGGTTTTTAAAAGCCTGTTCTACCTGTTTCTCGAAGTCCGGTTCAGGGCTACCATCTTCACTGCTACCGACCTGACCCGATACAAAGAGTAAATC
>NZ_JBAPXX010000108.1:0-4115 GCF_049284435.1 Acinetobacter sp.
TCGAGTCTGTACCCGCCAGTTTCAGTGCTTCATCGACATTGGCTTTCAGTGGAATGGCCTTACCGCCGCGCATGCCGGAATCGGCTGTAATCACCATTTTCGCCTGACAGTCTTCAATCCGGCTGGCTAAGGAGTCCGGCGAGAAACCACCAAATACCACGCAATGCACCGCCCCGATCCGGGCACAGGCCAGCATGGCAATCGCGGCTTCAGAGACCATCGGCATATACAGCATGACCCGGTCGCCTTTCTGGATACCATTTTTCTTCAGCACATTGGCAAAACGGCAAGTTTCATCATGCAGCTCGGCAAAGGAAATAATCTTGTGTCGCGAAGGATGATCCCCTTCCCAGATAATGGCCGGTTTATAGGGATGCTCTTTCAGGTGCCGATCCAGACAGTTGGCACTGACATTGAGCTGACCATCGGCAAACCATTCGATTTTAAAATCGTCTTTGTTAAAACTGGTATTTTTGACTTGGGTGAAGGGCTTGATCCAGTCCAGACGTTGCGCCTGTTCTGCCCAAAATTTATCTGGCTGTTCTATAGAATACTGATAACGTTCGAAGTATTGATCTTCGAGCGTACGTGCTGTTTTTTTAAATTCTTCGGGTACTGGATAGATCTCTTGCATAGGTCACTTCCTTGGTTTTGTTCTATCTCATCACGAGAGGTTAATGCTGCGTTGTTGATTGTTTTTTATGCATAATGGCAGTATGGCCTGCTTATTTCAAATCCGGCAATCATGCTTTCGTCGTAGATTATTTATACAAATTCAATCAAAATAAACCACAACTTACAGTACAGAATCTTCTGCGCAACTATGTATGATCTGTAGCACAGCTCTTTAAAAAATAAAATTGACCGCTTGTGGTTATTTCATCTGATTTAGCAGGATACGCTTTATGAAATCGCCTGAATCTCCCTACTTTAGCCCGCCTGCGCTGCCTGCAACCGATCATCCCCTGTCGATGAAAGGCCGCTTCGGGCGCTTGAGCTTTATTGCCTGGTCGGCATTTCTGTATTTCATTTTTTTATTTGGCAGTATCGCACTGGGTCTCAGTATTGATATTGTGAATATTTCTACCCACTCCATAGATCCCAACTGGCTGATTTCACTGCAAGGCTTGGCCAGTATCGGTGTGCTGGTCATGGTTCTGGTATATGTGTATTTCGCTTTAGTGGTCACTGTTCGCCGTTTGCATGATATGAACCGCAGTGGCTGGTGGGCGCTATTATTTTTGCTGCCAGTAGTGAACATTTTTGTATGGCTTTATATCGTTTTTGGTTCGGGCGATCGAGGCAGTAATCAATATGGTCCGGCACGGATGACCTTGCTCTGGGAAAAGATTCTGGCCTGGCTAATGATTATCCTGACCCTGCTTAGCCTGTTGGGATCTATCGCTTTATTCAGTTATATGAGCGGTGAAGAACAGTCACCTACCCCCACGGAAATGATGCAAAAAACCACCAAATACTTTTAACAACAGCGCCGTTATTTTTAAAATTATCCACTGGTGACTTCGAGCCCTTATTAATTTTTTGCTGAACATCAGGCAAAATAGGCAAAATTTGAATTGTGGAATTTTTGTGGCAGAGCAAAACAATACCTTAAGCCAGGTAACTGAGGGCACCACGGAGTTGTTACATCAGGCAACTGAAAAAACGACCCAGACCGTGATTGAACATACCGCCAAGTATAATGATGCCTACAGCAGCATTGACAAGATCATTGAAGGTTTCTGGGAACGTGTGCCTTATTTCTGTATCGCGCTAATCGTGATTACGATTTTCTGGTTACTCTCCAAAGTCTTCAAGTTTTTCGTACGTAAAACTTTGGAAAACCGTTCTTATACCCGTCAGAATCTGGTGTTGGTACTCAACCGTGTCGGCAGTACCTTTATTATTTTCTTTGGTATCCTGATTGGACTGGTGATTGCTGTTCCTGGCTTTACCCCGGGTCAGCTGATGAGTGCCCTCGGAATTGGTTCGGTCGCGATTGGTTTTGCCTTCAAGGATATTTTCCAGAACCTGCTCTCTGGCGTGTTGATTCTGCTCAGTGAACCGTTCAAGATTGGCGACGATATTATCGTGAATGGCATGGAAGGTACGGTTGAAGATATCCAGATTCGTGCGACCTTTTTACGTTCACCGGATGGCCGCCGTATCGTAATTCCAAATGCCACGGTCTACACCAGTGCGGTCACGGTGAATACCGCCTATACTCGTCGCCGCTGCGAATTCGTGGTGGGCATCGGCTATGAAGATGACATCCAGAAAGCCAAAGACCTGATTACCGCTATTTTAGATAAAGATCCGACTATCCTGAGCCAGCCGGGCTTTAGTGTCAATGTGACGGCGCTGGCTGACTTTTCTATTACCCTAAAAGCCTTCTGGTGGGTCGATACCACTGAAACCGGAACCGGAACTTCAATCAGTGCGGTGCAGGAACGGGTCATTCAGGCTTTTGCCGAGCATAATATTTCGATTCCGTATCCGGTACAGGAAGTCAAAGTCTATCGTGGCGAAGGCAATGAAGATTCTTCAGCCCGTGCTAAACAGTCGACCTAAGACGTAAGGAATCACGGTTTCTGTACGGATAATACGGTTGCCCAGACTCACAGCCTGGCAGCCGTTTTTTATGAGTAAATCGACTTCATAAGGAATAAATCCACCCTCCGGACCTATAACAATCGTACAGGGATGCTCAATCGCAAATGGCATCGCTTGCTCGGCATAAGGATGTGCCACATAAGCCGGATAATCCGTACTAATCAAACCCGGCAAGATATCTTCAACAAAAGGTTTAAAGCGTTTATACAGCTCGATTTTCGGAGCAACCGTATCCCCTGCTTGTTCCAGTCCCAGCTCGATATAATGATTTAACTGCTGTAAAAATGGAGTTTGCCAATAGCTTTTATCGACGCGGTAGCTATGCAGTAAAATGATTTTTTCAACGCCCAAGGTGACACTGTCCATGATCAGACGGCGCAGCACTTTCGGACGTGGCAAGGCGACGATTAAAGTCACTGGCAATTTTTCTGGAACAGCTTCTTTTTGCAGTGGTTTCAAGCGCACTGCTTTTTCAGAGATTTCCACAATTTCAGTCAGGTAACGCTGACCTTCCCGAATTCCCACTTTTAATGTATCTCCCACCTGTATATCTAGATGCTGCTGTAAATGTTCCAGTTGCCGAGTTGAGGTAATGGACCAAAGTTCAGTTTCGGTTTGACGTGGATCAAGCAGGACGATATTCATAAGGAAGATAAAACCCAAACATTAAGATGCAAAATATTCAAATTAGGTATTATCGCCAAATTTGAAATCGTGTGTGGCGACATGGATGTCGCCAATTTCACTGTGCTGCTGGGATGCAGCATCAGTGAAATAAAGGGCTTTTGTTACTTTTGGCCCGACAAAAGCAAGGTAATCACTTTGAAAAAGAAATACTAAGCCAAATCGAATCTCGGTTATTGTGGGACAAACCTTAAATAAAGCTCTATAGCGACTTATCATCGTGTAGGCTTCTCCCTACTTTTGACAGCGCAAAAGTAGGCAAAACGCTTTTGTTAGGCTGATGATACTTCCCTGTATCACAGCCTAACGACGGCATCCCTGCCGTCTTGGTAAATCCAATATCTGTTACTAAAGATACTGATCAATCACCTGAATATGCTTGGCAAGCGATCCCGTATTTAACTGCATAATTGTCCGCGCTGCCGCATTCAAATTTTCCGCCTTCACCTGATCTTGCAAAAGTTCCAGCAATGCCTCTGCCGCCTGCTGAGCATCCTGCACCACTGCGACTGCATCCGCTTGAACAAACTCATCCACGATGGTCTGAAAATTAAAATAATTTTTACCTAAAACAGTCGGCACATTCAATGCGATTGGCTCCAGAATATTATGTCCGCCTCCCGGCTCATTCAGCGAACCACCAACATAACAGGCCTGACTTAAGCCATACCACAGCCACATTTCACCCATGGAATCGGCCAAATACACTTGGGTATCTGCTTCAATACGTTGCCCTAGACTACGACGCTGGATTTTTAATACCAAAGACTGTGCAGCCTGAAACACCTCATCAAAACGTTCCGGATGACGCGGCACCA
>NZ_JBAPXX010000109.1:0-12847 GCF_049284435.1 Acinetobacter sp.
TCAATCAATGAAAATAATTTCGATCAATCAACCAGTAAAAATCCACACAAGTTGTTCTTCATAATCTCTTAATGATCTTTCTAACACCTCGTCAGTGCCAGAAGCTGGACTTCGATAAACTCAACAACTCCGCCATTCTGCTTCGTTCGTTCCGTCTATCTCGTCGGTATGGGTGCATTCTAGAGGATTTCAGAATCATTGCAACCCCCAATTCACTATATTTTTCACGTATGTCTTTTTTTTCTACAAAAATTGCTAAAAAATCGCTTTTTTATCTAATTTTTAAGCATTTTTATGCAATAAACCCACTAAACACGTCATTTTATTTTTATAACTGAAAATTTATTTAGACCTAAAAGCTATCACAATAATCGTTAAAATAGTGTTTTTAGCCTTTTGACATTGAAATCTTGTCTTTTATTTAAATTAGCTCGTCAAAAGAAAACCAAAATCACCCTATCTTGCCCAATAAACTGATCTAAATCCTAGACTCCTCAATTTATGAGTTATTTCTAAAATTAAAAAGCTTTTATAAAAGCCTATTCTTAGGCTGCTATATAGAAGAGGTATTCATGTTGTATTTTTCGAATCCAAAAACCATGCTTAGATCATTTATATGTAGAAGATAAAGTCTGTTATTTCTCATTAAGCGACTTTTTCCTGTTGTTGCTGTGCAAGCCAGTCTTGCATAACTTCTACAATTATGTCTTTCTTGCCCTGATAATCCTCGGCAATAAAGAATAATTTCGCGCGTCGCGGTAATTACTCTTCAATCAGGGAAAACAAAAAATAATGTGCGGCCAGATCAAGCTACATAAATAAAGTATAGACAGATCTATAGAGTTGCTGTTTTTGTTCGACCGGCTGGTATTCAAATAAGAACCGTAAAATGCAATCGATCTCTTCATCAAAAATATCTTCTGTTGGATAGCGATACATCAAACCACCTCTATTTTAATTTTTTATGTTTTGCACTTTTCTTTTGGAGTCAATTGAAATGAACTCACACTTAGAGGTCATTCACCTAAGTTCAATTTGCTGATTAATTTTAAGTTTGGTTGCTCAACGAGAAGAGTAGGCATGCAGATTTATATCTTGATTACGCAATCAGAATAAATAAAAAAGGAAGAGATCTCTCCCAAAATCCCCTCCTTAGAATTGAATCTTTACCGATCCATTATGTCATTATTATAGTTATTCGCTTTAAAGCTTTTAAAAAGAGCCTCTTGGAGAAGAGACTTTTTCAATTGTGGAGTACTATTATTTTTACTACCCTCTAGATGCTCTAAACGAATTCTCTAGATGAATAAATCCTATACATAATAAAGATGAAAAGCAAGTGATTGGGGAAAAATTAACTCTTGTTTTCATAGGATTTTTTTTGACTTTACTTATTTGATTTTTAAATATAGGACATCAATAAAAAAAGCAGACCGAAGCCTGCTTTTATTTCAATAACTTATCCGCTTTTTAGTCAACAAAAGTGACTTTAGCAATTGCTTTTTTGCTGGCCTGAACAATCAAAGTTACGTTCTCTTTCACAGAATACGTCGTATCTACAGTCTGCCAATCCACTTTCACTGCGCCACGGCCTAATGCATCCTTAGCTTGGGCTGCGTTTTTGGTTAAGCCTGCCTCACGTAAAATCGAGGTAATAAAGATTTCACCACCAAACTCGCCACGTGAAATGGTCACTTCTGGCGTACCTTCGGGTAATTCACCTTCAGTAATGATATTACCCGCGCCTTTATGGGCATTGGCAGCCGCTTCTGCACCATGGAAACGCTCGACCAGCTCCAACGCAAGAATCTTTTTGACTTCTTGAGGGTTACGACCTTCAGCCACTTCTTTTAATAACTGTTGAATTTCTTCAATGGTTTTGAAGCTCAGCAGATCAAAATAACGCTCAATCAATGCATCCGGCATTGAAAGCACTTTTTGGTACATTGCGCCCGGTGCATCAAATACACCAATATAGTTACCTAAAGATTTAGACATCTTGTTGACGCCATCTAAACCTTCAAGAATTGGTACTGTGATACATACTTGTGCTTCTTGGTTATAACGACCTTGTAAGGTACGACCCATCAACAGGTTAAAGGTTTGGTCTGTACCACCCAATTCAACATCTGCTTCCAGCGCAACAGAGTCATAACCTTGTACCAATGGGTACAAAAATTCATGAATCGCGATCGGTTGTTGATTGTTATAACGCTTGGTGAAATCATCACGCTCAAGCATACGCGCAACAGTTTGCTGTGATGCCAATTGAATTAAATCAGCCGCAGTTTTTTGAGCAAACCATTCCGAGTTGAACACCACTTTGGTTTTGTTTGGATCAAGAATTTTAAACACTTGTTCTTGATAAGTTTTAGCATTCTCAAGAACTTGTTCACGTGACAATGGCGGACGCGTAGCACTTTTTCCGGTTGGGTCACCGATCATCGCAGTATAGTCACCGATCAGAAACAACACTTCATGACCCAAATCTTGAAATACTTTTAACTTATTAATGAGAACCGTGTGGCCCAAGTGCAAATCAGGCGCAGTCGGGTCAAAACCCGCTTTAATTTTTAATGGACGATTCAATTTTAATTTCTTGAGAAGATCTTCTTCAGAAATAATTTCGTGGGTGCCTCGTTGAATGAGGGCAAGTTGTTCTTCAGCCGGCAGGAAATTTGACATCACAAAATCCAATACATCAGTTATTCAATTTGTGCGATATACTAACACTTTTTCAGCACATTGCAGGCTTTAGAATCATCATGACAGCGATCTATATTGGGGTAATGACCGGCACAAGCATGGATGGTGTCGACATTGTTGCTGCTTCTTTTGATCCACTCCAGCTTCATGCCACGCTCACTTTGCCTTTTGATCCTGACTTACGTGATGAGCTGATGGCACTCACTTTACCCGATGACAATGAAATTGATCGTATGGGCAAAGCAGATGTTGCATTGGCACAAATGATTGGGAATGGCATCAACACACTGATTGAAAAGAATAACCTGAATAAATCTAGAATCAAGGCAATTGGCTCGCATGGCCAGACCATCCGGCATCGTCCTGAACATGGTTTTACCCTGCAAATTGGTGACCCGAACATCATTACTGAAATCACCCAGATTCCGGTGATTTCCGATTTCCGTCGTCGTGATCTGGCTGCAGGCGGCCAAGGCGCCCCACTGGTCCCTGCCTTTCATCAGGATATTTTCCAGCATGACAGCATTCACCGGGTAATTTTAAATCTAGGCGGTATTGCGAATGTCAGCCTGCTGCCTGCCGGCAAGCCTGAAGAGGTTTATGGTTTTGATACCGGACCGGCCAATATCTTGATGGATGCCTGGTGTGCCCGTTATACCGGTCAGCCTTTTGATGAAAATGGCAACTGGGCAGCCTATGGCACCCCGATTCGCAGCTTGCTTGATCGCTTGCAGTCACACGAATTCTTCTCTAAAGAACCTCCGAAAAGTACTGGCCGTGAAGATTTCAACCTGGAATGGCTGGACGAACAGATTGCTGACTGGCGCAATGACCTACAATACGATGAATTGGAAGATACTCCAGAAAATGTACAAGCGACTTTATTAAAGCTCACCACCCGTGCGATTAAAAAAGCCATTTACCGTTCTGGCATGGATACCGGACAAGTTTTTGTTTGTGGTGGCGGTGCCTATAACTCACATTTACTCGAGCAACTGCGCTGGCGCCTACGTAAGCATGAATGGAGCGTACAGACTACGGCTGATCTTGGCTTAAGCCCGACCTGGGTGGAAGCCACCGCCTTTGCCTGGCTGGCCATGCGTTTTATGAACCAGCTGAATGGTAACCTGCCAGCAGTCACCGGTGCTGCTGGATATCGTGTACTCGGTACGATTACATCAATCTAAATTTATAAGTATTAAAAAATCCCTTCTCCCTTTGGGAGAAGGTTAGGATGAGGGAAAGTTTTATAAAAACCTCTCCCTGAGAAGCATGCTTCGCAAGTCTCCTACGAGGAGAGGGAAACCCAACCCCAAATTAAGATCTTGCTTAACGCATCAGATTTTTGGCATTTTCATTTCTGAAAGCTCGCAGAATCTGCTGACCGGCCCGACCTGTTGGACTCAAGCCCAAACGCTGCTGTTCCTGACGAATCGCTTGACGGGTTTTATCACCGATCAAACCATCTACCGCACCAATATCATAGCCACGATTCAGTAAAAATTGCTGGATCTCACGACGTTCTGCACGTGAAGCCCCCGGATCATCGGTGGGCCATGTTGCCATAAACGAGCCTTTCCCTTGCAGGCGATCTGATAAATGGGCAATGGCCAAAGCATAACTTTCTGCCGCGTTATAGCTATAAATAGCATCAAAGTTTTTAAAGACCAAGAACACCGGGCCATTCGGACCCGCAGGCGCAAGCAATCCGGCCTGAGAGGATTGCGATAAATTTCCTTGAACCAATGCCGAACCATCGGCACGAACTACCCCTTGATTAATCCAACTACTTAGCGATTTTTTATTGCGACGACCTTCACCAGAAACCGACATGCCTTGCGGGATTTTGACTTCAAAACCCCAAGGTTGTCCGCTTTGCCAGCCACGCTTGCTTAAAAAGTTGGCGGTCGATGCCAGTGCATCCGGAATGCTCGAAACCAGATCACGTCGGCCATCACCATCAAAATCAACTGCAAGCTCATCATATGTGGATGGCATAAACTGGGTATGACCAAATGCGCCTGCCCAGGAACCCTTTAATTGATCTTCACGCACATCACCACGCTGTAACAATTTCATGGTGGTAAAAAACTCACCGCGGAAATAACTCTGGCGACGGCCTTCACAACTCAAAGTCCCTAAAGCCTGTAATAAAGGATATTTTCCGGAAATATCGCCAAAATTACTCTCGACGCCCCAGACCGCAACCACCGTTTCTGCAGGTACACCATAGGTAGCAGCAACACGATTGAGCACCTCACGATGTTGCTGTAGTTTTTGCAGGCCGAGCTGAACCCGCTCTTCATCCACTAAACCAGACAAATAATCCCAAATCGGGGTAGAAAATTCAGGCTGGTAATTCAGGCGTTCAATCACTGAATAATCTGGGCTTAAGTTTTGGGTATAACGATCATAATTACTGCCGCTTACACCTTTAGCAATAGCTTGACTGCGCAAATTGGCAAGACAGTTTTGAAAATTATTTTGGGAGGCGTAATTTGGGATATTTGAACTAGAGGTCAAATCAGTCGGCGTGACACGTTGACCATTAATAATAAGTTCAGCCTGTGCCTGTGAAGCAGCCAAGACCACAGAACCAATAAAAAGTGCAAGCCGTTGCATAAGACCCTTGAATATTTAGATTTTGAATTATGTTTCTACCTTAGCAGCTCATGATGAAAATTAAAGCGCCAATGCGTAAATTTAAATTCATAATTTCTACACTTTTAAATTCATTTTGTAATTTTTAAATTTAAACATGAGTTATCCACAAGCCTGCTTTAAATTCAAATCAGCAGGATTTTT
Source organism: Acinetobacter sp. (assembly GCF_049284435.1). GTDB lineage: Bacteria > Pseudomonadota > Gammaproteobacteria > Pseudomonadales > Moraxellaceae > Acinetobacter. The sequence continues at coordinate 5,512 of NZ_JBAPXX010000109.1, forward strand.
AAATTTAAATTCAAAACATTTGGGATTGGTTTTGAATTTAAAAAATTACTGGGGATAACTTGTTTCAGGAAAAGCGAGTCACGATCATCAACACACTCTAATCACACTAGTTTTTCTTTTAAATTCATTTGAATAATGGGCTAATATTTTTAAATTCAAAAACTTTGAATTCATTTATCCAATTTTAAATTTGAATTCATATTTTTGAATTTAAAAGCGCAAGTTTAAATTCAAAGTGCGATTTAAATTTGAATTTATTTTTATGAATTTAAATTCAAAACCGCTTTCCATTTTTAAATTCAAACTTTGATTTCAGGCTTATCCACAAGTGAATATGACAAAATTCAGCTGAAAATAGAGCTTTATTAAATTGTTATATTTATACTCAATTGATCAGTTTATAAGCAATTGATTAAAAAATGATCCGGCCAATGGCAGGCATTTTAAAGAGGCGCAATCATGCCTGAAAGCAGACAAATAAAAAAGCGATCACCGAAGTGATCGCTTTTTTTATCAGCAAGTTAAAGCCTAGATGGTCATATCTTCGCTCAATGCCAATGGATTCGGTAAAATTTTCGCCAGTTGGCGGCAAAGCACAGACAATTGCGCGCTGTCATTTGGCATCAGGGTGATGTGACCAATCTTGCGACCTTCACGCTCTGATTTGTTGTACAGATGCAAATGTGCACCTTCCAAAGCCAGAACATCGGCAGACTTTGGATGCTGACCAATGATGTTCACCAAGACAGTTGGACGAATCACTTCAGTTGAACCTAAAGGCAAACCTGCCACCGCACGCACATGGTTTTCAAACTGCGAACATACGGCACCTTCAATCGACCAATGACCCGAATTGTGCACACGTGGTGCCATCTCGTTGGCATATAGGCCTTTGTCTGTCACAAACAGCTCCAGGGTCAGGACACCGACATAGTTCAAGTGATTCAGCAGACGAGTGATGTAGTCTTGCGCCACCGGCTGCAAATCTGCACTGTTCGGTGCAGGCACAATCGAGTGCGACAGAATGCCGTTATGATGATGATTTTCTGCCAATGGCCAGGTTTTGACATCACCATCTTGGCCGCGTACTGCAATGATTGAAACTTCACGTGAGAAAATTACAAAACTTTCAGCAATCAGTTCACCTGCAGGGCCCAATTCTGCCCAGGCCTGATCCATCTGACCGGCCGAACGTAAAACGAATTGGCCTTTACCATCATAACCGCCACGTGAAGTTTTCAGTACGATCGGCAAGCCCAGTTCAGCTACAGCCGCCTGTAAGCTTTCCAGTGAAGTGACCGCTTTATACGGGGCAACCGGAATAGCCAGTTCATCAAACAAGGCTTTTTCAGACAGACGATGCTGGGCAATCGCTAAAGCTTGACGTGGTGGATGAAGCTGTTTGGTCTGTGTGAGTACATCGACATCTGCAAGGGGTGTATTTTCAAACTCAAGGCTAAATACATCTGCACTGTTAATAAAGTCTTGCAGACCATTTTCAGCTTGGCTCGAAATCACCGGGCCCAAAGCAGCAGAAGGGCAGTCTGTACTGGCGTCAAAAAATGTACATTGAATATTTAATGGAAGTGCCGCTTGCGCCATCATACGACCCAGCTGACCGCCACCAAAAATACCGATGGTTTTATCCATAATCTGTGTCTCGACTTAAGCTTGGCCTGGAATATTGTTGCTTGCCACTTTATCTGTTTGCGCTGCACGGAAATCTGCAACATTTTTTGCGATCTCTGGACGCGTCAAACCCAGAATTTGCGCGGCCATAATGGCAGCATTGGTGGCACCGGCAGGACCGATGGCCAAGGTACCCACCGCAATCCCGGCTGGCATTTGCACAATAGACAGCAATGAATCGACACCGTTTAAAATCGAAGATTTCACCGGTACACCCAAAACTGGAAGATCAGTTTTCGCTGCACACATACCCGGTAAATGCGCTGCACCACCTGCACCGGCAATAATCACCTGAATACCACGATCACGTGCTTGCTCGGCATATTCAAACAGGCGGTCAGGAGTACGGTGTGCAGAAACGACTTCAGCTTCAAATGGGACACCAAGCTGCTTCAGCATATTGGCAGTATGTTCGAGAGTTGCCCAATCCGATTGAGAACCCATGATAATTCCTACTAGAGGAGCGTCTTGTGCAGCAGCCGCATTCATTGCAAATTTTCCAGAGATTAAAGTAAAAAAAATAAATCTCGACGAGAGAGCCAAGCTTTAATAGGAGTTGCCTAGTATAGACTGAAATTGATTTGGTCTAAAGTTCAGCTCAACAATTAAGAATTAAAATTATCTACCTGGAAAATGGTCGAAAATAAAAAAATAATTTTGCGGCTAAAAATACAAAAATAGGACATACATCACATTAAAAAAAGTATAACTATCAAGATAAAACTTTTTTGCAATTAATAGCTTAAAACTAAAACCTATACATTGGCAGGGTATTTTTATGTGGTACAAACTAAAAATCTGGCTACAGAACCCCTCAGAAAACTTATGGTTGATGCCAGCCCTTGGCGCCGTCTTTGCGACCTTTTTCTCGCTGTTTGCAATCGCCAGTCGCTATTTCATCCCGACCAGCACTGTTCCCAATATAAGTATTGAAACCCTGAGCAGCCTGCTAGATATTATTTCCTCCAGCATGCTGGCAGTCACCACTTTTTCCCTGTCGATTATGGTCGCAGCCTTTGCGTCTGCATCATCCAGCGGGACACCACGTGCCTATCAGCTGATGATGAGTGATGACAATACCCGCCTTGCCATCAGCAGTTTTATCTCGGCTTTTATTTATGCTGTGATTGCCAAGATTGCGCTCGGGCTTGGCTATTATGGTCCTGCAGGCAGATTTGTACTGTTTATCAGTACCATTCTGGTATTGATGTATCTGATTTATACTCTGATTCGCTGGGTGCAAACCCTGTCGCAACTAGGCAACCTCACCACCACCATTCACAAAATTGAAGTCGCTGCTTCTACCGCCTTGGCGGAGTTTCGACATCAGCCGAATTTTGGTGCTACCGGACAACGCCCAGAGCAAGCAGCCGCCTTTCGTGTTTTTAGTACCCAGACCGGCTATTTCACCAATTTTAATAGTGAAGGACTGGAGCAACTGGCCGTCAGCCAGCAGCTGCATATCCATCTTCCCCAGCTACCCGGAAAATTTCTGGATCCGAGGACGGCACTGGCAGAGGTATATAGCGACCGCGATTTCAGCCCGGAACAGCAGCAGGAGATCCGAAACTCCATTTTGAATCATGTAATCATTGAAACCAATCGCAGCTTTTTACAGGACCCGCGTTTTGGTGTGGTGGTGATGAGCGAAGTAGGGCAGAAGGCGATGTCTCCCGCAGTGAACGATGTTGGATCAGCGATTAATGCCGTTGATGCCTTAACCCGAATCCTGATTGACAGCAAGGCCGCCGAAGATTTACCAGAGCGGGATTGTCCGCATATCAGTGTGGATATCTTTGATCTCCGGGATTTGATTTACAGTAGTTTTGCCCCGATGGCCCGAGATTGTGTGGGCTGTATTGAACTCAATCAGAGAATATTGAAATGTTTAGCGATGATTCAACATAACGTACCCGAACCTGAACTAAAACAGGCTGCAGAAATAATGGCGATTCAATTGATCCAGCGCTGCCTGAATAAACTGGAATTTGAACCGGATCGGCAGAAATTACTTTCTGAATTTAGAAGCCATTTCCCACTGATTCAGCTGAGCCATTAGATCAAGTTAAGGGGTACGGAAGACAAAATAGACGCATCCACACAGACATAAAGCGGCCCAGAGATAATCCAGTTTAAAGGGCTGTTTAAACATAAAAATCATAAAAGGAACAAAGACCAGTAAGGTCACGACTTCCTGGGTGATTTTCATTTGACCGACAGCCAGACCTTGCTGTGCCAGTAATTTGGTCGCCGGAATCATCAGGCTATATTCAAACAGAGCAATGGCCCAGCTGAATAAAATCGCTTGCCAGAGCGGTGCATCATGCGGCAAAAACTTTAAATGCCCATACCAGGCCAAGGTCATAAAACAGTTGGCAATTACCAGAAGAAATAAAGCCGGCAGCATCTGCATGCACTCTGCAAAAAGGTCGGACTTATTTTACGGTTTATTTGGCGAAAAGATATTGCATCGCTTTGAAATTTTCTTTGAATTTACCCGTGAAACAGGATTTAAAAAATCCCACAACAAGGCCAGAATTTTCACTATCTTTTCAGGTAAAGCCTTGCTATCGTTGCTTGCAAATTGAATAAATCATGACAACAGCACCAATATAAAGTGATGGGTCAGACAGGAACGGAGTGAAGTAGATGCATCTGCATATTTTGGGTATTTGTGGCACCTTTATGGGCTCGTTAGCGCTACTTGCACGCGATCTGGGCCACCAGGTAACAGGTTCAGACCTGAATGTGTATCCACCCATGTCGACCCAACTTGAAAATGCAGGCATTACTTTAATGCAGGGTTATGACCGCAGCCATTTGCAGCCGCATCCGGATCTGGTCATTGTCGGTAATGCCATGAAGCGTGGTATTGATGCAGTCGAATATATGCTGAATGCAGGTCTACCTTATATTTCAGGCCCACAGTTCCTGGCCGATCATGTCCTGCAAGGCAAACACGTGCTGGGTGTCGCCGGAACACATGGCAAGACTACCACAACAACCATGCTGGCTTGGGTACTGGATCAAGCGGGTCTAGAGCCGGGCTTTCTGATTGGCGGTGTGCCGTTGGGCTTTTCGGAAAGTGCGCGTCTCGGTGGCGGGAAATACTTCTGTGTCGAAGCTGATGAATACGATTCTGCTTTCTTCGACAAGCGTTCCAAGTTCGTGCATTACCATCCGAAAACCGCAATTTTAAATAACCTGGAATTTGACCATGCTGATATCTTTGATGATCTGGCGGCAATTCAAAAACAGTTTCATCATTTAGTTCGCACTATTCCAAGCGAAGGCCGAATTATCGCGCCGATTACTGAAAGCAATATTGATGAAGTACTGGAGCAGGGCTGCTGGACGCCTGTAGTGCGCACCAGTCTGGATGCCAACGAAAAATCTGAACTTTATGCAGAACAATTGTCAGCAGATGGTTCACATTTTAAAGTTCTGCAACACGGCGTTGTTAAAGGCGAAGTACAGTGGAATATGACCGGGCAGCATTCGGTTGCCAATGCACTTGCGACGATTGCAGCCGCTGAACATGTCGGCGTATCGATTGAAACTGCCTGTGAAGCACTATCCAATTTTGGTGGTGTGAAACGCCGTATGGAACTGTTAGGCACAGTCCGTGGTATCGAGGTGTATGATGATTTCGCGCACCATCCGACGGCGATTGATACGACCTTAGAAGGCGCGCGCAAACGTCTGGGTGAACGCAAACTCTGGGCGATTATTGAACCGCGCTCCAATACCATGCGCATGGGCAGTCATAAAGATGGCTTGGCTCATTCAGCACGTCTGGCCGATGAAGTGATCTGGTATCAACCGGAAGGACTGGATTGGGATCTGCAACCGGTCATTGAGGCTGCGCCAAACAAAGCTAAAATTGCACGCACACTGGATGACATCATTCAGACCGTGGTGGCAGAAGCAGGCGAGGGCGATGCCGTAGTAATTATGTCAAATGGCGGTTTTGGTGGTTTGCATCAGAAGCTGATCACTGTTTTACAAGCATAAAACAGATTTAAGTGAAGTGAAGAAGCCCGCCTAGCGGGCTTTTTTTAGCGTATTAAAACGTTGATTGAGCAAAAGTGAAGGGCTGTTCTGATCCTGCAATCCTATGATTTAAACATTGACCCAAATAGCAGATTTATCTCTGAACCATCCCTGATGATCTTTTGTTGCAATCTGTACACAAGACTCATTGCAGCGCCCTATCACTCAAGGCACAATCGAGAAGAACACAGGTATCTATAGGCCTGAAAGCCAGATCATGAATCAGCCCATCGCTGTCACTGTATAAAAGCAATCGAGGCGTTCATTATTCTCGCTGAGTCAGGTCATTCTCATTCCTCACTCCATTAGGAGATGTGTCATGACAAGTATGAAAGCGATGGTCTATTACGGCGCAAATGATATCCGCTTTGAAGACCGCCCTGTTCCCACCATTTTGCATCCTGGCGATGCCATCATTAAACTCGAAAAAGTCACCATCTGTGGTACCGACTTGGGTATCTGGAAAGGTAAAAACCCGGAAATTGAGCAGGAGGCCACACGAAAAGAGGGCAGCTTTAATGGGCGTATTTTAGGTCACGAAGGTATTGGCATTGTGGAAGAAGTCGGTTCCGCTGTTCAGAACTTCAAAAAAGGTGACAGGGTGATTATTTCCTGTGTCAGCCGTTGCGGAACCTGTGAAAACTGCCAGAAACAACTGTATGCGCATTGCCGCAATGAAGGCGGCTGGATCATGGGTTATATGATTGATGGCACCCATGCCGAATATGTACGCACGCCCTTTGCCGACACCTCCCTCTATCATTTACCCGAAGGCCTGAATCAAGATGTGGCCGTATTCCTCTCAGATATCCTGCCAACTTCACATGAAATTGGGGTGCAATATGGTGATGTCAAACCAGGCGACAATGTCGCGATTGTCGGGGCAGGGCCAATCGGCATGAGTTGTCTGCTCACCGCACAGTTTTATTCACCCGCCAATATTATTATGGTGGATATGGATGATAATCGGCTAGAATTTGCCAAGACTGTCGGCGCGACGCATACCATTAACTCTGCCAAAGAAGATGCCATTCAAAAGATTTTAGAGATTACCGATGGACGCGGGGTCGACTGTGCCATTGAAGCAGTGGGTGTAGAACCTACCTGGAATATTTGCCAGCATGTCGTGAAAGAGGGCGGGCATATTGCCAACGTCGGCGTACATGGTAAACCGGTGAGTTTTGAACTGAACAAACTCTGGATTAAAAACCTGACCATCACCACCGGTCTGGTCAATGCCAATACCACAGGGATGCTGTTGAAAACCTGCTGTTCCGGCAAATTGCCCCTAGAAAAACTGGCGACCCATCATTTTAAATTTGCCGATTTTGAAAAAGCCTATGATGTCTTTAAACATGCCTCCGATGAGAAGGCCTTAAAAGTCATGATTGACATGAGCTAATCCACATCAGACAAAAAAAGTCCGCCATGCGGACTTTTTTATTTTCAGCTTTGATCCAGCAGATCAGAAACATAGGTATCTACACATCTTTAGGTACTTAATGCAATTGTTGCGATTTCATTCAGTTCATCTATTGAATATTCCGAGAGCAGTTGAAGAGTGTTCAGTAAAATCGAAAGTCCTGCCAATATT
>NZ_JBAPXX010000110.1:0-2215 GCF_049284435.1 Acinetobacter sp.
CAGCGTGAAGTATGTTTTCAAAGATTTAGCAAGAAAGGGTGCCAAGATTGCCGCAAGATAAAGATGAATTAATCCCGAATACAGCAAAAATGCGCTGGTGGGGAGAACAGAATTTTGAAATAAATCAATCCAAAGCCTGGCAGTTTGGCTCCTTGCTGTTTCGCCTGACCCGAGGGATTCAGGAATGGCGACTGGAATATTTCCGTCCTTCCGTACAATACGATTATGAGCAGCAATGGCATCAGATTGATGATCCGAATTTTGCCTTTCCACCGCCCGTGAAAATTGAACGCTATATGTTCAAATCCACGCAAAACAAACTGCAACTGATGCCTCGTCTTGCAGACCGATCTGTGGTGATCAAGCCGGTCGATCCGATTTATATTCCTGCCGGACAGCGCGGTACGCTTTATATCAGCACGCCTTTATGGATTGCCGGTTTTATCGAGGGTCAGCGCGAACCGATTTTTGACTTGCCGGTGATTTTGCCAAAAGACACCTGGTTTGGCCCCAATCATCGCTCGGGGGAAATCTGCTATGCCACCGCAGTTGATGGCAGAACCGAACTGAAACAGTTACATCCGCGGGCCTTTCGTGCGGTCACGCCGATTGAGTTTCACAATACCAGTAACCAGCAATTGCGCTTTGACCGGATGAATGTGCCAGTGCCTGCACTGCCGCTTTTTTACAGTGAAAGTACCGGCCGCTTATGGACCTCACAAATCCGGGTCTTGCATGAAAGTTCGGACCGTCCACCGCGGATCCTGGTGGAAAACCGCACGCCGCCGAATGCCGGCGAAGTCGCCTATCTGCATCCACCGCGTGATCCGGCAGGCGCTTTATTTAATATGTTTGATTCATTTTTCTAAGGGCGTCTGATGCCAAGTTCAAATATTCCGACCGAAGTCACCAACAGCCTGAAGGGAGTATTTACCAATATCAATACCGATCGTTTGACCGAAGTTTTGGTGGCGGTGGTGTTGTGCTTTATTGGTTTCCTGATTGCGCGCTTTGTTTCTAATACCTTTATTCGGACCATTGGGGTACGTTTTAATGCCCATCAGAAACTGGTCTGGCGCCGCGGGATTTTCTATTTTATCTTCCTGCTGTTTGTAATGGCCAGCCTGAAAGAGGCCGGCTTTAAACTCAGTGTCTTCCTTGGCGCTGCGGGGATTTTAACGGTCGCACTGGGTTTCGCTTCGCAGACCTCGGCATCCAACCTGATCAGTGGCCTATTCCTGATTGGTGAAGGTTCTTTTGAAGTCGGTGATACCATCCAGATTACCTTGATTCGTGGGCATACCATTGAAGGTGAAGTAATCTCGATTGACCTGCTCTCGGTTAAACTTTTGACCCAAGATAATATTTATGTACGATTGCCAAATGAACAGCTGATTCGGGCACCAGTGCAAAACCTGTCAAAATTTCCGATACGGCGTATTCCAATTACTCTGGCGATCAATTTTCATGAAGATATTATCAAGGTGCGCGAAGTACTACTGGACGTTGCCAATAAATATCCGCTGGTTCTGGCTGACCCGAAACCTGCAGTCACCGTTACCGCTTTCCGTGAATCTTCAATTGAACTGCTGTTTGCAGTGTGGTGCCAACAGGAAAACTACCTGAAAGTACGTGATGAAATGCAGGAACGGATTCGCAACGGCTTTGTCGAAAACCAGATTGAAATTCCGGTGCCGAAAATGGGCTTTGTCGATCATCCGCTTTCCCGTCCTCTAGAAAATGAAGAAATTGATCAATACGCCAATGACAAGGCATTGAAAAGAGAGCCGGATTTTAAATAAATTAACTTTAGGTGAGAGCAACATCGAAACCAAAAACCTACATCAGTGAAGAATGTTCCCTCTCCCTTTTTAAAGGAGAGGGTTAGGGAGAGGATTCAATCAATCAGTTTTCTCCGGCATCGGTGCAATATAAGCAATCAGCAGCATCACCCCACCTGCCAGCAGGAATGAAATCACCCGAGTCAGAGTGCCAATATGTGATAGGTCAAATAGCACTAATTTCAAGGTCACAATCACCAGAATACTGCCGCCTAAAATCCACATCGGTTTCAGTTTTTTGAGTGTTGCCGTCCACATGGTGATCCAAGCCAGCAATACCCAGAGTATGGTCAGACTAAGCTGAACTGTCGCATTGCTCCATAATGCCAAATCATTAAACGGCGTCTGCAGGTACACATGTAAAGCTCTTAAAA
>NZ_JBAPXX010000111.1:0-2724 GCF_049284435.1 Acinetobacter sp.
CTATTAAAGTGAATGCTTTATTGGCAACAGGTGAGTCTTCAGGCATCAAAAGCGACAAAGGTGTAGTGAAAACTGCGGGCCGTGGTTTAGGTGATGCATGGTCAGCATCTGTAGTATATGACAGCAAAGCTGTTGTTTTAGGTCTTGGTTATGATAAGGCAATTCCATCAAATTTTGCTGGTCGCGGTATTTTGAATGCATCTACTCCAGAAGTAACAGGTGATGTTGCGGGTAGTGTATTTGCAGCAGCAAATACGATTCGTGCGATTGGTCGTGTAAACTTAGATAATGGTTTAGCACTTAAGGCACTCTATCAAGTTTCAGAAGTCGAAGAGACAGCAAATGCTGACAATAACACTTCACTAACTTGGCTTGAATCAATTAGAGCTATTGATGATCAACAAGCTTGGTTAATTGGCGCTGAATACAATCTGCCAAATGCAAAAGCTTGGACAGTTAAAGGTCAATACAGCCAAAACACTACAAGCTTCAAAGATAATACTGCCGATTATGAAGCACAGCAGATCTTTGTTGGTGCAGATTACGCATTTAGTAAACAAGTGAAAGCATATGGTTATGCCGGTTATCTAACGCTTGAGCGTGGTTCTTTAGAAACTAAACAACCAGTTGTTGGTACAGGCTTAGAATACAAATTCTAATTTAGACTTTGTAAGCTAAGAAAAGGCGATGCTTTGGCATCGCCTTTTTTATGCTCAAAACAACAAAACTTAGCAATTTTATGTCTGATCTAACAAGTTTCGGGCTGTTACCATGATTGAAAGTTTCAGCATTTCGTTTTGAAAATTATGCCTATCCAAGCCGTTTTATTTGACCTCGACAATACCTTGACCCATCGTGATCTGACGACACAAGCCTATAGCCGTTATCTGGCAGAATATTATGCACCAGCATTGGCACAGGTCGAGCCTGACAAAATTATCGAGATTGTAAGACGCATCGATAATGGCGGTTATCCTAAAAAGGAATTGCTGACGCATGGCAGTATCGGGGCTTCGGCTGCTTATGCGTTGTTGCAGGAGCTATCCTGGTTAAATCCTCCCAGCATAGAAGAACTGGCCCAGTTCTGGTTTAGCCAGTTTGGCCGTTTCGCTGTAGAAATGCCGGCAGCAGAGCAAGTATTAACACAGCTAAAAACTGAAGGTTATCAGCTAGCCATTGTTTCCAATGGCGGACATGACACCCGTTTAAATACGATTCGGGGTTTGGGTATTGAACCTTATTTTGATGAGATCATCAGTTCGGGATTGGTAGGCTTTAACAAACCACAGCCGGAAATATTCCAGATCACTGCAGAGCGTCTAGGCGTGCAGCCTGCACAGTGCCTGTATATTGGCGACCATCCAATTAATGATGTACAAGGAGCTACAGAGGCCGGAATGCATGCATTATGGATGCAAGGCTTTCATGCAGATGCTGAACATATCCAATATAAAATTCAGCAACTGCCGGAAATTTTTGCCCATTTGCAGTTACTCAATCAGGATTAAGTTACTCTTAAACAGTCAAGTGTTTCGGACCATTGTGTAGAATCGCAGCGCGGGCATTGCTGGTCGGCACTCGAAAGAGTTTGTACCTGTCCACAGTAAATACAGGCATATAACTCATTGGCCTTGACCTGTTGGACTATAGAACAGCTTTTAGGGAAAAGTGGCAGCCCCGGCCGAACCTCATCCGATTTGAAAAACAGGATACTGAACTTACCGTCAGTTTCCAGTAAACCGGTGCGTACCTGACCCAGATGCTCTACGCCTTGCTGGCGCATTTCGGCAAAGAATTCATCATGTGACATTTTACCTTTTTTAATTTCTTCAACGACTAGCAAGCCATCTTCTACGATATAAATTGGTTTACCTTCCAGTAGGTCTTCAAACCATTGATATTTCATCATGAGCCAAGTGGTCAGACGATACATGATAATAATTACCGACATCACCAGAACCGCCTGAATCAGGGGAATATCTTCGGTAAACATCGGGTCACCGGCAATCGAACCCAAGCTCAAAATGATAGCGACTTCGAAGATGGAAAGTTGCCGTACCCCGCGTTTTCCGGTCAGGCGCAGAAACAGGATAATCATCGTATACATCAGGGCACAACGCAGCAAAATTTCTGCGGTAAACGCCCAGGTGGTGTCATGTATAAATATCGTGGCCCAGTCCATTTAGATTCTTGATCCTCATTTTGCTCTTTGGCTCGAGTCTAGCAATATCAGTATTTTATTTGCTGCTGTGTTTATGTAAGTTTATGAATAAAGATAGATTCTATTTAAAAAAGAAGCTTGAGCTTAAAAATCCAGATACTTAATTTATTCAAAATAAGATAGAGATTTCATGTAAATAATGCATAAAAAATCAGCAGATTAAATTTGAAGAAGATCACATTCTTTTTTTGCTGTTTTTAAATCTATAAAAGTATTATCCATTTGAAATTTATCAATATAAATTTCAAATAACTTATTTTGAATACCTAGGGGTGTTTAGAAATTTGTAAGCAAATCACTTCATCTTTATAAAAAACTGTAGTTTGTGGCCTGAAAAATAGAGTGATTACACCAGGTTAATAAACTGTTTTTAAATTAGAAATTGTGATTTTGACTTCCAACAAGGGATGTATTGTGAAAAAAATATTCACGCTTTTAACGGTTATGGGTTTAAGTACAGCGGTCTGGGCAGATGCGGAGTGGGATTATACTCAGCCTGAGCA
>NZ_JBAPXX010000112.1:0-7184 GCF_049284435.1 Acinetobacter sp.
TCAATCAATGAAAATAATTTCGATCAATCAACCAGTAAAAATCCACACAAGTTGTTCTTCATAATCTCTTAATGATCTTTCTAACACCTCGTCAGTGCCAGAAGCTGGACTTCGATAAACTCAACAAATCCGCCATTCTGCTTCGTTCGTTTCCGTCTATCTCGTCGGTATGTGCTCATTATAGGGCAATTTCTTACACGTGCAAGCGCTTTTAGCGCACAGGAATCACGAGTGTTTTATTTTTATGCACCAAATTGGTTTAATTTTATACCAATTATTACATAAGTACATATTTTTAAAATATAAATACAAATTAAATATTTCTGTTTTATTCTGTGCCTAGTTTTTCACAACTGGTGCTTTAATCGTCACACTGTTGATTTTTACAGGGTTCACAGGCACATTTTGATGCATTCCATAGTTTCGGGTCGGTACTTTGGCAATCTGATCGACGATATCCATGCCTTTAGTGACCTTACCAAATACCGCATAGCCAGCATTTCTAGCAGAACGATCCAAGAAGTCATTGTCTACCAGGTTCACAAAGAATTGTGCTCGGGCAGAATCCGGCTGATTGGTACGGGCCATGGCTAAAGTACCGCGTTTATTTTGCAGACCATTCGATGATTCATTTTTAATGGGTGCTTTGGTATTGGCTTTTTCCTGCATGTTCACATCAAAGCCCCCACCCTGCACCATAAAGCCTGGAATGACGCGGTGAAAGATCGTGTCCTTATAGAAGTTGCTCTTTACATAGCTTTCGAAGTTCTTTGCCGAGATTGGCGCTTTGTCATTGAAGAGTTCAATTTCAATATTTCCCGATGAAGTCTTCATCTCAATAATCGTATTTGCAGCAAAGCTTGGTAGACTGACCGCAGCAAGTGCGATGACACATAATGATTTCTTTAACATTTGTTAACTCATCTACTCAGAAGTAATGGTTGTGAATGACTATATATTAATCTTTTATAACTCATAATGCAGTGACCTGCCGACTAAAGACAAGAGAATAAGAATGAAGCATGCATTATTACAGGAGCAAAATATCCACCAGTTTCCACCTTGGCGTTTGCAGGGTGAGGGTTTTATTCTGAATTATTGGCTGACCCCAAGTTTTATTGAGCAAGCGAAACAGTTCCGGATCGCCCCTTCTCCGCTGGGTCGCATGGTCCACGTCTTATTGGTGCGTTATCACGCTTCGCCGATTGGCCCTTATGATGAGTTACTGATTCTGGATCATCCTTTAATTAGTAAACGGCGCCTCAGCTCGATTCCTAAAATTTATGTGTCTACCCATGAGTCTGTGGTACACGGTCAGCATTTATGGGGCATTCCCAAAGAACATGCGCAATTTGAATGGCAGGAAAAGGATCAGGAAGTGCTATGTCAGATTCAGCACCAGAACCAGCATATGACGATTCGGCTGAAGAAAACCAAATCTGCACGCCAGTTCTATATTAATAGTCATCATATTCCAGCGTCTATGCTGAAAATTCAGCAAGCCTGGAAAGGCCAGCGTTTTCAGTTTAGTCCACAGTTCCGCGGTCATCTCTCCAAACTCTCGCAAGTAGAATGGCAAGATGCTGAGAATATATTTCCAGACTTTTCCAAAGCCAAATTGCTGCAAAGCTTTTATGTCCCCAAATTCAATCTGATCTTTCCTGAAGCGCAGATCAGTAGCAAAGTATAAGAACTGATAAAAACCTATCTATAAAAAAAGGTGTTTCATGAGAAACACCTTTTTGCATTCATGCTTTCGATTTAACTATTTCTGTCCCAGAATTTGCGGAAGTTTTTGCTGATCTCAATCACATATTTTTTGGCACGGCGGGAGATCGGCGTCAGGTTGATAAAACCATGTGCCTGATCGGTATATTCATGATAATGAACACTCACGCCATTCTGACGTAGTTTATGCGCATAGATTGAACCTTCATCATGCAGGACATCATGACGTGCGGTAATCACATAAGTTGGCGGTAAGTTCCGCAATTCACCATAAGTAGGTGAAATCAACGGATCATCCAGTTCAATCTGATGGGTTTGGGCATACATTAAGGTCACCAGATCAATATCCTGCTCTGAAAGTACCAGTCCATCTTTATAAGCATAGAAAGAGGGATGACGGCTTTTAAAATCAACTGCCGGATAAAGTAAAAGCTGGGCTCGTGCGGCATAAGATTTACCTGCACTGCGCTGAGTTACAACAGTAGCCAGATTTCCGCCGGCACTGTCCCCTGCCACGGCAATACGGTTTTTATAGACTTTTAGCTGCTTGCTATGCTGATGTGCCCACGCCAAGGCATCTTCACAGACTTGTACCATCTGCAAGGGACTAAATTCTGGCGTCAGCGGATAAGCCACACTCAACACCTGCACTTTGGCATGTACTGCCAGCAAGCGACAGAATTCATCATGGGTATCCAGACCGCCCACCATAAATGCACCACCATGATAAAAAATGACCATCGGCAACTTCTTTTGTGGAGCTGGATGATAATGTCGTGCAAAGATGCTGCCACTTTGCAAAGGCAGGCGTAGCTCTTCGATGACTTTGACAGTAGTTGGTTTAGCCCGGATCGCTTTCATGCGTGCATCAAACAGTGCGCGCGAATGTGCCAGATCCTCACTGATAAAACTGCTATGCCCCTGTTTTATCTGGATGGCCATCAGGCATTTGACCAAAGGATCTAAATCAGGATAGACATGAGGATAATCCAGGGCCTTAACCAATGCTTCCTGTGCAATGCCAGGTAAGCGGTCCAGCATACGCGCTGCCGTCCCTTGTCCTTTTTCCATCACACTTTTCAGAACCGGAGGGTTCACAGTCATTATTTTTAGTCCTTATTCTCTTAATTCTTCATAGTTTCTACACGATTAGCGTTTCAGTGACCATATTCTTATATAAGTCTTAATATCAATGTACATATAGCTTCTGCCCGATACGTTACCTTCATTTATAGAAGATGTCATTGACCGTTTAAAGGTTATTTTTGACGTACTTTTGCGAGCTTAAGTATATTTTTTATTGCAAATCGGGAGGATGCCTATGGCTAGCAAAATTATAGCTCTGTCTTTGGCGACTGCATTTTTAGCTGTAGGCTGCGTCGCATTTCCTGAAGATGGTGGCTATTATGACGGCCGCTATGATCAACGTTATGACCGTCGTTATGAACTGGATCGGCGTTATGAACAAGATCGTCGCTATGAGCGGCAACGCTGGGAATATGAACAGCAACGCAAACGCATTGAACTGGATCGACGTAAACAGGAATTACAACGTCGCAATTGGGAGCAGGATCGTAAAAGACAGTTAGAGCTGGATCGACGTAAAAGTCAACTGGAACGGCAGCGCCATGAACAGCAACGTAAAAATATCATGACGCAACGGCAAAAACAGGCAGAAGCAGAACGCAAGCGTCGTCAGGATCTGGAACGTAAACGTGTAACAGATCAGCGCAGTAAAAAAGTCCAGCAAAACCGTTCTAATCAACGCTGGAATGACAACCGACGCCATCAGGAACAACGTTCACGCGATCGTCGTGATTAAGACTTGAATCATTTTCTCTATTAAAAGCCCAGACTGGGCTTTTTTAATGAAAAAAGATAGCTGCCAGATAGACAAAAGCCCTAAAGAAAATTTCTTTAGGGCTTTTGTAGAGGGTTATGTTAAACGAACTTCCACTTCGCTTATGCTTCTCAGCAATTCAACCAGAACATCCTGTTCTTTACATAAATTATCCTATCGAATCAACTTGCTCTCCTAAAGCCGACATTCACTATCCAAGTTGTAAGTTTTATCTTACATAACGCTAAAATAGAGAAAACTGATTCAAACAAATTCAAAAAAGGTAAATTCTGGGCAAAAAAAGGCTTATCTAGAGAACAGGATAAGCCACGAAAACACATTTCAAAATAAGAAGAAACTACAGCGATAGAATCTGGAATAAATATTAATCAAAAGTTCATTTATTGTGAAAGACTTTATTGCTTAGATATTAATCGTTTTTATGTCTAATAAATAAACAGGCAAAAAAAAGCTGAGTCTTGGGGATGCTCAGCTAAAAAAAGCAACTTTAAAATAGGGCAACAGCAACCCGGTTCGGCTCTCTCCTCTGAACAAGGTCGCTGTTAATAGACGTATGATGCAATTTTTTTAACAATACTTAAAACGGATTAAAATTATTAATTTGATTTAAAAATACGATTAATCATTTTTTATATTGATTTTCAAATAATTAATTCTTGGATTTAGTGGCGAATTAAATCTATTCAGCTCAAAATCCGGATTCATCGCTGCTGATGCCCGTGTATTTTATTCTCATCTCATCCTGCTGTTATGTTCTGAATAGCCCGTTCTGCTGTCCGCTGGATTCAGTATTTTGCATAAATCTTAAATTTAATCTGGGTCGACGCTTGAATTTTTACACCCTGCCCCGATTTCTTTAGGTAATCAAGAACTTCACAACCATGGCAGTTCAGCATAAACGCAGTGAACACTGAGGCCTAAGGACTGTACATGTTTAAGAACCCATTTAAACGGAGTAAATCAATGGCGACTGAGCAAAACGAGCAAGCTCAACAACTTGAGCAAGAGCAAGCGGAACAAGATACAGCGCAAACTCAAGCTGAAACCGAGCAGGCTGAAGTTTCCGTTGAGTCTTTACAAGAGCAGATTGCGCAGCTTGAAGGTGACTTGAAGTTAGAAAAAGCCCGTACCGCCAACGCAGTCTATGAAGCACAAAAAAGTGTTGAACGTATTCAGCGTGAATCTGAAAAGCATAAAGATACGGTTCTGGAAAAGTTCTCTAAAGAGCTTCTAGAAACAGTCGACAATCTGGAGCGTGCCATTTTGGCTGCAGGTGAAGAGCAAACACCATTGCGTGAAGGTGTTGAACTGACCCTTAAATCTTTATTGCATACCTTGGAGAAATTTGGGGTTGTGGCAGTAGACACCAACAACGGTTTCAATGCTGACCTGCATCAGGCAGTCGGGATTGATCCAAATGCCAAAGCCAATGAAATTGGGACTGTTTTGCAAAAAGGTTACACGCTTAACAGTCGCTTATTGCGTCCTGCCATGGTGATGGTCGGCGCTTAAGCCAAATAAATTCGGGAGTTTGTGAAATTTTTTCTAAAAATTTACTTGAAAAAAATTGAACGGCTCTCATATCGGATAACAAGTGTAAATCACAAAAAAATTTTAGAGGAAACATCCAAATGGCTAAAATCATTGGTATTGACTTAGGTACTACAAACTCATGTGTTGCAGTACTTGAAGGCGACAAAGTTAAAGTAATCGAAAATGCTGAAGGCGCGCGCACCACTCCATCTATTATTGCCTATAAAGATGGCGAAATTCTGGTAGGTCAATCTGCAAAACGTCAAGCCGTGACGAATCCGAAAAACACATTGTTCGCGATCAAACGTTTGATCGGTCGTCGTTATGAAGACCAAGCGGTACAAAAAGATATCGGTCTGGTTCCTTACAAAATCATCAAAGCGGACAATGGTGATGCTTGGGTTGATGTCAACGACAAAAAATTGGCGCCACAACAGGTTTCTGCTGAAATCTTGAAAAAGATGAAGAAAACTGCTGAAGACTACCTGGGCGAAACAGTGACTGAAGCAGTGATTACTGTTCCTGCTTACTTCAATGATGCACAACGTCAAGCAACTAAAGATGCAGGTAAAATCGCAGGTTTAGAAGTTAAACGTATCATTAACGAACCAACTGCTGCTGCACTTGCGTTCGGTATGGACAAAAAAGAAGGTGACCGTAAAATCGCGGTTTACGACTTGGGTGGTGGTACTTTCGACGTATCAATCATTGAAATCGCTGACCTTGATGGTGACCAGCAAATCGAAGTATTGTCTACCAATGGTGATACATTCCTGGGTGGTGAAGACTTCGATAACGCGTTAATCGAGTTCCTGGTTGAAGAGTTCAAGAAAGAACAGAACTTTAACCTGAAACAAGATCCACTGGCGTTACAGCGTTTAAAAGAAGCTGCTGAGAAAGCGAAGATCGAACTTTCATCTTCAAACGCAACTGAAATCAACCTTCCATACATCACTGCTGATGCGACTGGTCCTAAACACTTAGTGATCAACGTAACACGTGCAAAACTTGAAGGTTTGGTTGCTGATCTGGTTGCGCGTACGATTGAGCCTTGCCGTATTGCACTTAAAGATGCGGGTCTTTCGACTTCTGACATCTCTGACGTCATCCTGGTGGGTGGTCAGTCTCGTATGCCAATGGTTCAACAAAAGGTTCAAGAATTCTTCGGTAAAGAGCCACGTAAAGACGTAAACCCTGACGAAGCAGTCGCAATGGGTGCTGCGATTCAAGGCGCGGTACTTTCAGGTGACAAAACTGACGTACTTCTACTTGACGTAACTCCGCTAACGCTTGGTATTGAAACCATGGGTGGCGTGTTGACTGCAATCATCGAGAAAAACACCACGATTCCTGCGAAGAAATCTCAAGTGTTCTCAACTGCTGCTGACAACCAGCCTGCTGTAGACATTTCGGTTTACCAAGGTGAACGTAAAATGGCGCAGCAAAACAAACTGCTGGGTAACTTCCAGTTAGGCGACATTCCACCTGCTCCACGTGGTGTGCCACAAATTGAAGTATCTTTCGACATCAACGCTGATGGTATCTTGAAAGTATCTGCAAAAGACAAGAGCACTGGTAAAGAGCAATCGATCCAGATTAAAGCAAACTCAGGTTTGTCTGATGCTGAAATCGAAGCAATGATCAAAGATGCTGAAGCGAATGCTGAAGAAGATCGTAAATTCGAAGAACTCGCGAAAGCACGTAACGAAGCGGATGCATTAGTGTCTTCTTCTCAAAAAGCAGTGAAAGATCTTGGCGAGCAAGTAACTGCTGACGAAAAAACTGCCATTGAAACTGCGGTAGCTGAGCTTGAAGCTTCAACCAAAGAAAATGACGTTGAAGATATTAAAGCGAAAACTGAAGCGCTTCAAAACATCATCATGCCAATTAGCCAACGTGCTTATGAAGCAGCACAAGGTGCTCAAAGCGGCGCGGAAGGTTTTGATCCAAACGCATTCCAAGGCGGCGAAGGTCAACAACAGCAAAAAGCTGATGACGGCGTTGTAGATGCTGAATTCACTGAAGTAAAAGATGACAAAAAATAATTTGTCGCTTTAACTGA
>NZ_JBAPXX010000113.1:0-1817 GCF_049284435.1 Acinetobacter sp.
GCCACTTCTGGTGGCAGGCAAAACCATTCAATTGGGCGATGTCGCAGAGGTCTATCGTGGCTTTAGTGAGCCGGCTCAACCGCGTATGCGTTTTATGGGCGAAAACGGGATTGGCATTGCGGTCTCAATGCGTAAGGGCGGTGATATTCTGGCTTTGGGTGAAAACCTCGAAACGGAATTTTCCCGTTTACAGAAGTCTTTGCCTTTAGGCATGCAGCTACAAAAGGTTTCTGATCAACCGGTGGCGGTGAAACACAGCGTCAATGAGTTCATGAAAGTATTGGCTGAGGCGGTGATTATCGTTTTACTGGTCAGCTTCTTTTCACTCGGCTTCCGTACCGGATTGGTGGTGGCATTTTCCATTCCCTTGGTACTGGCGATGACCTTTGCTGGGATGAATTTATTCGATGTCGGACTGCATAAAATTTCACTGGGTGCTTTAATTTTAGCCCTCGGTTTATTGGTTGATGATGCCATTATCGCGGTCGAGATGATGGCGATTAAAATGGAGCAGGGCTATAGTCGGCTTGAGGCCGCAGGCTTTACCTGGAAAACCACTGCTTTTCCCATGCTGACCGGAACCTTAATTACCGCAGCAGGTTTCTTGCCTATTGCAACAGCAGCATCCAGTACCGGTGAATACACGCGTTCCATTTTCCAGGTGGTGACTATTGCCCTGATTGTGTCCTGGTTTGCCGCGGTGCTTTTTGTACCTTATCTGGGGGATAAACTGTTGCCGGATTTTGCAGACTTGCCACAAAAAGCGCCGTGGTATCAGCGTCTTTGGGCGCGTTTACGCAAGCAACCTGAACCACAACCGCTACAGCATCATGCCGCTGAACATCATAATCCGTATCAAACCAAGTTTTATCAAAAGTTTAGAACTTGGGTGAATAGATGCCTGACCTATCGTAAAACGGTGATTGCAGCAACGGTGGGTATTTTTGTATTGTCGGTTCTGATGTTTAAACTGGTGCCGCAACAGTTCTTCCCACCCTCAAATCGTGCCGAAATTTTGGTGGATTTAAAACTCGAAGAAGGGGCATCGCTCACTTCAACTGAAAATGCGGTGAAAAAAGTCGAAAAATTCTTGTCGACCAAACAAGGCATTGATAACTATGTAGCCTATGTCGGCACGGGTTCAACCCGCTTCTACTTGCCGCTGGATCAGCAATTGCCACAAGCCAGTTTTGCCCAGTTTGTGGTCTTGGCCTCCTCTCTGGATGATCGCAATGAAATTCGTAAATCTTTAGACCAGGAAATCCGTAAATTGTTGCCGGATGTACGTACCCGGGTATCTTTGCTGGAAAATGGTCCGCCGGTCGGTTATCCATTGCAGTATCGGGTTTCTGGTGAGGACTTGCATCTGGTCCGTCAGTGGGCGCATAAAGTTGCCGCGGTAATCGGTGATAATCCGAATACCAGCAATGTGCATTTGGATTGGGGCGAGCCAAGCAAAGTCATTCATTTGAATATCGACCAGGACCGTGCCCGTCAAATGGGGGTATCGAGCTTGGATTTAGCCAATTTCTTAAATAGCTCCATTAGTGGTGCAACCATTAATCAATATCGTGAAAAACGTGAATTGATTGAAATTCGTCTGCGTGGTGATCAGGCTGAACGGATTAATGTTGAGGCGTTGTCCAGTCTGGCCGTACCCACTGCAAATGGTAGTTCTGTGCCATTGGCACAAATTGCAAAAATTGAATATAACTTTGAAGATGGTCTGATTTGGCACCGTAACCGTTTGCCGACCATTACCGTGCGCGCCGATATTCGCAGCAAATTACAGCCGGCAACCGTGGTCGGTGAACTGG
>NZ_JBAPXX010000114.1:0-2439 GCF_049284435.1 Acinetobacter sp.
ATCAGTATGTTGATCTATCTGAGTCTATTTAGCCGCCAGACTTTAGTGGCTATGTGGCAACGCTTGGGATTAACTTTTAAAGTCAGTGTATGCAGCTTTATGGCATCGCTGGGCTGGTTTACTGCTATGAGTATGA
Organism: Acinetobacter sp.; assembly: GCF_049284435.1. Lineage (GTDB taxonomy): Bacteria > Pseudomonadota > Gammaproteobacteria > Pseudomonadales > Moraxellaceae > Acinetobacter. Next base: position 137 of record NZ_JBAPXX010000114.1, read on the forward strand.
TGAGTGTGCCTATTGTCAAAACGCTAGGTCAAATTGAGATTTTGTTCAGCATGCTGATTTCAGCATATTTCTTTAAGGAAAAACTGGCACGTGCCGAGCATTGGGGACTAGGCCTGGTGGTGTTCGCTGCCATTTTAGTGATCTGGGCTTAATTTTTATTTGAATTAAAAAAAGCCACTGATGATCAGTGGCTTTTTTTGTTTTTTTGAGAAGTTTAAGCTGCAATAAATGCCTGAACTGCCTGATTGAATGCTTCAGCCTGTTCCACACTTGAAATATGTGATGCATTGATTTCAAACAGTTGGCTGTTGGCAATGCTGTCTTGCATCGACTGACCATCAGCTACAGTTGTTACCGGGTCTTGCTGACCTGCAATAATCAGTACAGGAACTGAAATAGTCTTTAACTGTTCACGTAAATCCGCTTTAGCCAAAGCTTCACAGCAACTCGCATAACCTTCCGGGCTGCCAGCACCAAGGTCGTTTGAAAGTTCTGCAACAATCGCTGCGTTGCTTTGGATAAAGGGTTCGGTAAACCAGCGTGAGGCTGCAGTTGCTGCAATCGGTGCCAAGCCTTGCTCACGTACCAGTGCAGCACGTTCCAGCCAGGCCTGTTCCTGACCGATTTTTGCAGCTGTATTGCAAACAATCACGTGGTTAAAACGTTCAGGTGCATGAATAGCCAGCCATTGGCCAGTCAGACCACCCATGGAAATGCCACAAAAAGCAGCTTTCCGGATATTTAAATGATCCAGTAAATTCACCACATCTTGACCCAGTTGATCGAGTGTATATGGTCCTTGTGGAGCGCTCGAAGCGCCATGACCACGGGTGTCATAACACACTACAAAATAATCTTTCTGGAAAAAATCAATTTGTGGCTGCCACATGCTGAATTTGGTACCCAATGAATTGGAAAATACCAAAGCAGGTTTTGCTGCATCACCAAAAGTCTGGTAATTGATCTGTACATCGTTGGATGTAAATGTTGGCATTTTTTAGAATCCTTAATCTTATAAATCCCCCTAAATCCCCCTTTATGAAAGGGGGACTTTTAATGAGGATTAAACACGTTCAATAATTAAAGCGATGCCTTGACCGACACCAATACACATTGAACACAATGCATATTGACCGCCAGTTTGTTCCAGCTGGTTCAAGGCAGTGGTCACCAGACGTGCACCTGATGCACCGAGTGGATGACCCAATGCAATCGCACCGCCGTTCGGATTAACTTTTTCCGAGCCATCTTCAATACCTAGATCACGGGTACATGCCAGTGCTTGAGCAGCAAAAGCTTCATTCAGCTCGATCACGTCCATCTGCTCTAAAGTCAGACCGGTTTGTGCCAACAGTTTCTTGATGGCAGGTGCTGGACCAAAGCCCATGATACGTGGTTCAACACCCACAACTGTTGAACCAATAATTTTGGCACGTGGTTTCAAGCCATGTTGAGCAACCGCTTCATCAGATGCAATGAGCAGTGCAGCCGCACCATCGTTAATACCAGAAGCATTACCCGCCGTTACCGTACCATCTGCTTTCACCACAGGCTTCAGTTTCGCCAATGCTTCTGCGGTAGTTGATGCACGTGGATGTTCATCAGTATCGACAACCACCGGATCGCCTTTACGCTGCGGAATCACCACAGGAATGATTTCATTTTTATAGAAACCTTTGGCCTGCGCTGCTGCGGTACGTTGCTGGCTGGTCAGGGCAAACTTGTCCTGGTCTTCACGGTTGATGTTGAACTGTTCTGCCAGATTTTCAGCGGTTTGTGGCATGGTTTCCACGCCGTACATTTCTTTTAGTTTCGGATTGATGAAACGCCAGCCCATGGTGGTGTCTTCAATCTTTTGGCTACGGCCATACGCTGTTTCTGACTTGCCCATCACGAATGGGGCACGCGACATGCTTTCTACGCCACCAGCAATAATCAGATTGGCTTCACCGGCTTTAATCGCACGTGCTGCCATCGCGATTGCATCCATTGATGAACCACATAGACGGTTTACTGTCGTTGCTGGCACCTGATAAGGCAGGCCTGCAAGCAGTGAAGACATACGACCGACGTTACGGTTGTCTTCACCGGCCTGATTGGCACAGCCATAGATCACGTCATCGACCTGTTCCCAGTTCACAGATGGGTTACGTTCCATGAGCGCTTTAATTGGCAGCGCACCTAAGTCATCTGCACGGACAGGAGCGAGACCACCGGCATAACGGCCGAATGGGGTACGGATGGCATCGATAATATATGCATTTTTCATTTATTAAATCCTTAAAACCTTTTAATCCCCCTAG
>NZ_JBAPXX010000115.1:0-11490 GCF_049284435.1 Acinetobacter sp.
ATGTTAAATTGAAGAGCATGCTCTTCAATTTAACGCAAAGCTCGGAAATTGTGTAGATACCTATGCCCATAAGAGAGGGAGCTTTAATATCTATAACTCAATGATAGTCCTCCCTCCTTTTGGGAGGGAGTTAGAGGGAGGGTTTACAAATGAATAAATGTTCTAACGAACCTCAAACTCTGCTTCAGCCGGATCGAATCGCCAGGTACGAATCACCCGTAGTTCGGAAATTTCTTTCATTTTACTGTCGAAAGCACCAAATGGTGCTGCCTTACGTACGGAAGATTTAGCCGCTTCATCCAGCATGGCATGTCCTGAACTGTCAATCAGCCGAATGGCACGAATCCCGCCATTCTGATTCAGGATCACCATCAAACGCACTTCACCTGCCAGATTCTGCTGCTTGGCTGCTTCCGGATAGTAGCGGTTCCCATAAAATTCCACTTTTTCACGGAACTTTTCCAGATATGCGGCCGAAACATCCTGCTTGGACTGAATACCATCTACAGTCTTAATTTTTTGCTGACGACTGAAATTTTGCTGACGCTGTAAATATTGCGCTTCCAGACTGGCGACCATGGCCGCTTTGGCCTGAAACTGGCTCTGTAATTGCTCCTGCATTTTTTTACGCTGATTTTCTTCCGCCTGCTTTTGCCAGCTTAAGGTGGTCATCAGGACTTTTTCTTCAAAACTGAGTTCCTGTTGCTGTTGCAGCATATCCAGACTTTCTTGCAGTTCTTCGCCTGCATGTTGCTCCATTAACGGCGATGGCATATCACTCGACATGCGATGCGCCTCTCTAAACTGGCCGGAACCCTGCTGGTCCGTTTGAGCCAGAAAATCGGCATGCTCAATTTTTTCATCAGTCTGTCGCAAACTGACTGCGATTTCTTTGGTACTAGTATCCCGATCTTGTGGCATCCCAAATTCCAGGGTCAGCACGATCAAATGCAGAATGCCTGCGGCAAGCACCGCACTGCTAAACACTGGATCTTTCCACCAAGTTCTGACCAGAGGCATGAGTATCATCGTTTTTTCACATTCGCCAAAACTCAATACTGAGTTCAGTTCCCCAAAAAAAAGTATTTGAAAGCTTAAAAATAAACGGATTCGTCATTTATCTTTTTAAAATGCCAAATCCATCAAATCTTCAACGTTACATAACTAAAACTATAAAAATGGTGCTATTTATTTTGCTAAACTTCAAGCATGAACGCTTGTATTTTTCATACAATTCGACAAGATACACCCCAAGTCAAAAATAAAGTTGCCAGGACGCTTCAGTATGCAAACGCTAATTGCCAATATTTCCAACCGAATCCGCCAAGTGTATCAGAGGGCGGAAGGATTTATTGAAGATGAGCGTGAATTTCTCTTATCGCAAGTTTTCCTGAATGCAACCTTTCAGCGCTTTGTCACAGACAATGTCGATGCATTGAAAGACTTACATGCAGATTTGCATGAAGACTGGCTGCGTCTCTACGCAACACTGGATTATAAAGGTCTGAATGTCACTTTGTCGGTAGATTTAAAACTGGTACAGATGGAACTGAATAAAACCACCCAGTTGATCGTTTTCGAGCAAATTAGTGATACCCAACTGATTGAAGCCAAATATCCGAATATGCTGTATAAACTTGGCGTGCGTTTCGGCCTGTTCTTCTATCAACGTGTCTTGAATAAAGATCCTTTAGGGATGATCCTGGAAAAACTGGGTGTGATTAAAGTCATTGATGACTTGCTCTATCTGGATTTAAATCGCTGGTTAGGCAAAAGCCGATCGGTCATTGATACTTTGGGTAAAGTTCATGTAAATCATGCAGTGCTGCGGGAAGCCGAACTGATGGTAATTGGCAACGTCAATCTTGCAGCCCTGTTTAGAAAACTTTCCCAAGATCAGGAAGATAACTGGGATGAAGACGAGATGGATGACAACCGGGTCACCCCCATCAAACAGAAAGATCCTTGTTAAATCATGCCGAACGTAGTTTTTGAAAAAAATTTCCATAAAACTACATGAAATATACATTTTTGGCAGAAATATCCCTTCAATTTCCATATTTTGCCCAAATAATAAAGGGTGCAATAAGTGATATGTTTTGCCCGTTGAATCAATATAGGAAAATAACTGATGGCGAAGACTGTATTCAAAACTTTAGTGATGACCACGGGTCTGAGCAGCGCGATACTGTTCACTGGTATTTCTAGCCAGGCTTTTGCCATGACTCCTTTCCAGGCCAGTTATCAATTTAGCTATAATGGCAAGAACATGGGTTCTGCAACGCGGACTTTAAGTAAATCTGGCAATAACTGGACTTATGTCTTTGCTGCAAAAGCCGGGGGTATTGCCTCTGCAACCGAAACCAGCCGCTTTACTTTTAATAATGGCAAGATCGGCTCAAGCAGTTTCAGTCGCAGCAGTAAAGTGCTGGTGCATAACAACACCATGAGTATTAATTTCAATCCTTCCAGCAAAAGCATCAGTACCAAGAAAGACGATGAAAAACGTTCTTTTGCCTGGAGAGCAGATGTTCTGGATGAGTTGAATGCGGAATTGCAGATCCGTGAAGATTTAAAAAATTCCGGCCTGAAAGCAAATTACTTTATCGCTGATGCCAAAGAAGTCGAAGGCCGTAAGTTTGTCAAACAGGGTTCAGAGAGTATAAGTACCAAATACGGATCCTTTAATACCATCAAGGTTGTGATGAAGCATAGCAAGCCAGGCCGTGAGACCATCTTCTGGTTGGCGCCAAAACTTGACTATCTTCCAGTCAAAGTTTCGCATGTCGACAAGAAAACCTCCTATGGTTTGCTGTTAACTGACTATAAAGGTGCAAGCAACTAAGTTTTTGGCGAATTTCACTTGATTTTTTCCGGGTGCTTTTTACAATACGCTTTTGCTTGAAAAAGCACCTGCTCTTGAGGATTCTCCCGTGCATGCACTAGAACAGAAAATCTTGGCCGAAGGCATCGTTCTCTCTGAAGAAGTTTTGAAAGTAGATTCTTTCTTAAACCATCAGATTGATCCAGTCATGATGCAACTGATTGGTCAAGAATTTGCGCGTCTGTTTAAGGATGCTGGTATTACCAAAATTATTACGATTGAAGCATCAGGTATCGCACCTGCAGTAATGGCAGGTCTAGAGCTTGGCGTACCTGTGATCTTTGCACGTAAATACCAGTCTCTCACCCTGAAAGATGATTTATATCGCTCTAAAGTCTTTTCATTTACCAAACAGACTGAAAGCACGATCGCGATTTCAAATAAACACATCAGTTCAACCGATAAGGTTTTAGTGATCGATGATTTCCTAGCCAATGGTCAAGCCGCTTTAGGTCTTGCAGACCTGATTCACCAGGCAAATGCAGAAGTAGTCGGTATTGGCATTGTGATTGAAAAATCATTCCAGCCAGGTCGTGACCTGCTGCTTGAAAAAGGCTACCGTGTGGAATCACTGGCACGCGTCAAGTCTTTGACAAATGGCACAGTTGAATTTGTTCGCGACTAAGCTCGCCAATGAATTTTAAAAGAGCGCTGATGCGCTCTTTTTTTATTGCGTTTTTCTGATGATATAAATTGAAAATATTTAAAGCTCGACTATTGCTTAGCCTAATTTCTTATTTATTCTTCCAGATTTGATCCTAGATAAATGGCTTACTTTTAAGCGCCAAGCTATTCAATTTCTAGAATAGAGAGTGTCAAATAATAAGTACTTTTTTTATCCGATGAATAAACAACAATTTATATGGATGTTATTATAAAATAAAGAGGTCTAACTATCTGCCAATAGTTAGACCTGTGTTTCCTTCAAAAAAAAAGTTTATTTAACAGTCACAGTGATACTACCGCTATTCACAGCACCGATAGCGGTAGTTGTGATGCTGTTGTTAATAGCAGTTTGAGTTCCTTCTGAAATAGCACTTACAGATGCATCAATAGCACCCGCATTATAAGCAATGTTCGCTACACTATAATTGCTTAAAGTTTCATTGATTTCCTCACTATAGTCAGTACTTAGTGTTGAACTCATAATCTCTGAGATATCTGAACTATCCGAAGACTCTGATAGTTCCTCTAGAGTTTCAGAATTATTAACTGTACTCGTTACTTGACTGGAGTCGTAGTCATACGTTTCATCTGATATGTCTGATACCACCTTATTGTAGCTACCCTGTTCGATACTGATACTACCTGTATTCGCGGCGCCAATGGCAGTAGTTTCAATAGTCCCTTCAATTGAACTAATCGCATCTGGTACTTCTCTTACTGCTCCTGCAATTGCTTCTAAATCGACGCTTGCATCAACATCAGCAGTATTCACTGCAAGATTGAGTGCGGAACCATTTTCAACCTGCTGGGAAATAGATTCCAAAGTAGCTACCAAACCTGTATCTACGGTCACCTCCGTAGGTGTTTCACCATCTTGAGCATATGCCATACCTGCGCTAGACAGAAAGGCGACGGATAAAGCGATTGTTTTGATCGTGTTTTTCATCGTTGTTCTTCCTACTTTTGTTTTGAAGTACCTCTCGCTAAGTACTCCTTCTTATAATGGGAGCGAGCCCATTTTTAAATACTTTTAATCACGCTGCGTGCTAGACCAGTAATTTTCGACCACATCAGGATTGACCTCCCATAGCGTTGTGGTTTTTTCATCTTCTTTTTCTTTCTCAGCCTTTTCTTGAGTATCTTTTTCTTCATTCTTTTCATTTGAAGAAGGTGGACGCTGCTTTTGGCTGATATATTTAATCAAGTCCTGTTTACTCATTTCAGGCTCTGCTTCAGGGTTTTGAATCACCTCGGACTCTTTCTGTTTAGGCGGTTTTGTATCTTTACTCGGGGAGTTGGTTGACTTATTTTTTTCATTGGATGAGTCTGCTTGGCGTGAGACTGACTCCTGAACAGCACTGCTTGAAGCTGTACTATTTTGTTGCTGGTTTTTCTTGTATTTATGCAGCGCCACAGAACTGCGGGTTAAATTTAAACGGCCAAATTCAGGCGGTATTTCCGCACGGCAACTTTCAAATACGGCGGGTGGGACAACCTGACTCAGCAATTCAAAAGTGGCCAGATTCAACATTTGGCGCAAGGCAAAGTTAGTTGCCTCGCGTTCTCCTTTTCCAATCTGAATGTTCAAGAGTGTACGACCAGCGAATCTGCCTGCACTCAAGCCATAATCTTGTGCAGCAATTTGCTTCTGCAATGAAACATTGCCCACGACTTTACTGCTGCGAGTATCAGTCAAAGATAAATCCAGACCGACCATAATCCGGGTTTGACTATAATTCGGGCCGACACCCGCGATCTGCATGTCAAAACCACCACCCGGAATAAAATCCAGACTGTTAATACTGCCTGTCACATAATAATCAGAGGCCTGGATTTGTCTTGGATCACGAATGCCCCACTTGGCTTCGCTTTCAATAATCCGGGGATCACGCCGGTTCATTAAGCTTACCCCCGCCTGAAACAAGGCAGATTGCACCATATCTCCCGCACCTTGGGTCACCATTTTTCCACTACCACCATTGGTAACTACATCCTTACCGGTTTGATCCAGAATTGCCCCTACGGAGAAGCTCACATCACTACGTAATTGTCCTTTTAGGCAGGATAAAGCCATATCAAAAGGGGTAAAAATATCGGTAATTGGGGGGCCTTGTACCAGGCTAACTGGCTTCTTGTTTGAAGGTGCCAAGCCTGTGCAGCCTGTTAAAAAAGAACTGAAAAAGACGGTGACACTCACGAAAGATATATGTCTTCTGGTCAAGGAGAAATTCAGCATTGTGACTCTCCTGGTCTGTTACTCAAATTAAGACAGCGCTGAGGATTTTGGTTGGTATTTGAATTGACTGGTGCTTCATTCAACAATTCACTCGTAATATCAATATTGTTGTCTGTACCTTCTACATTGATATTGTTAGTCGGTGTATTTACCGTGCCGATGGAAGTGGTCGAGGTGCTATGAACGGTGGTTTTACCTAATCCAGAATAATAGTCGGACTCCTTAAGTTCGATCAGATTGGCTTGAACTAGATTCTCATTGGAACGGGCACTGGATGATTTCCAACGCTGAGTCCACTCATCAGAGGTGGCATAAGCGTTACTCAGAAAACATAAACATAATAAACCCAGATTGATAACTAATATTCTCATAATCTTAATATCCTCTGATTTAAGATATTTATTTAATTTTTCATTTAAGTAAGATTAAATTTATCTGAAAAATATTAAATCACATAAAATTATAAAATGTAAAATTTATCTCTATTCACATATTTTTTTGTTTTAGTTGAAAATATAAATTATTGTTTTTAATTAATTAATTAATATTTGTTTATTATTTGTGATTTGTAATAAATTATTATATAAAAGTTTTTTGAATATAAAATTCATATAAAAAACTTGATTAAGATAATATATTTTTTATATTGGCAATAATCAAAAATCTATCTAATAAAGATTAGAATTATTATGCTTTTTATATTTTAAAAACCGTAAATTTTTATTTTATTAGAACTTCTATTTAATAATGATAAATGTCACACTTTATTTAAAATATAATTAAGCAATCACAATGAAGGTTACTTATAAAGAAACGCCAATATTCAGGTGTATTTTGGCTGAAAAACTTAAATAGCCCCGATAAGAGCTTGTTTGCATATTTTTCTACTTCCCTTCCTTTTTCATCTCAACTCCAGAAATGGTCTTTCTAAGAGCACAATATTTAGAGTGATGAGAGAAGAACATTTTTAATAATCTTGAGATTTGCCATTTTCTTAAGACCGTTTGAGAATTGCTTGAATCAACTGAGAAGACATATACTTACAGCTGAAATACAATGTTTTAGCGTGAACTCAACTAGAATCAAGTCAGTATGCAATGCTCCTGATTTGAGTATTCAGAACTTAATACTATGTTGTCATATGTTATGAATAAGTGCTGATCAGGGCACAAATCCTATTCCCGATGAATCTAAAACAAGCACATCTCAATCCTTGATGGAACAATCTATGCAATGTCCTAAATGTGGCTCAGCTGATATCGAACAGCGCGATCATGAACAGAATTTAAAGAAAATTGGCGGCATTCTCATGAGTTCAGCGGGTGCAACTGCGGGGACTGTAGGTGGCGCTGCTTCTGGTGCATCGATTGGCGCTGCGATTGGTACAGTAGCCGGACCTTTAGGTGTAATTGTCGGCGGAACTGTAGGTACTTTTGTGGGTGCAATCAGTGTTGGAATTACCGGCGGTGTGGTCGGTAATTTTCTGGGGAAAAAAGCAGGGGTTTCTGTCAACCGTAATCTGTTCCAGGATTATCAATGTCTGAAATGCAAATACAGATTTAGTCAAAAAGATCAAAAAGATCAAAAAGATCAAAAAGATCAAAAAGATCAAAAAGAAGCCTAATAAAATTCAGGAAATGAAGTTCATCCTTCATTTCCTGTGAGTGTTTTCAGACTCGATTGAGTTTCAGTACCACTTCACCTAGACGCTTTCCTTGTACTTCACACAGAATTTTTTCATCCTGACTCAAGCCCTGATCATGCCGTGGTCCGCTGACATGACTAACACCATAAGGTGTACCACCAGTTTTGGTATTTGATAGTGCCGGTGTTGCGTTACTAAGCCCCATGATCATCATGCCATGATGAAACAACGGCGGCAGCATGGTCAGTAAGGTACTTTCCTGTCCGCCATGCATGGAACCTGATGCCGTAAACACGCAAGCCGGTTTACCGTGTAGCGCTCCATTCAGCCACAGACTCGTGGTCTGATCCCAAAAATATTTCATTTCAGAGGCCATATTGCCAAAACGGGTCGGTGAACCAAGCGCCAAGCCGGCACATTGCGCCAGATCGTCCAGAGTACAGTAGATATCCCCTTCTGCCGGAATACTGGGTTCAGCGACTTTTACCATGCTGGATATATTTGGAACTGTCCTGATTTTTACTGCCACGCCTGCCGCTTCAATTCCATTGGCAATCAGATGCGCCATTTCTTGGGTTGAGCCATATTTGCTGTAATATAAAACAAGGACATAAGGTTGCATCATGGTTCTTATTCATTACTTAAAAAAATAAAACTATACGATACTTTGCAAGTTTTTTGGTTAAGCTGATGATGAAAATTCATGATGATTAAAAAAATTGAGATTGGATGCAGATGATTGTTAAGTATTTAAAAAAATTACCTTTCTATGAAAAACACTGGTTTCAATTTGTTTTATTTGTACTTCGACGCTTTGAAGCAGACCGCTGTCGCGAACAGGCAGGTTCCCTGACCTACACGACCCTGTTTGCCGTAGTACCGATGCTGACGGTTTTTCTGGTAATTATTTCTTCAATTAAAGCGCTAGAACCTGCGCGGCAGCAATTGCAACAGCTAATTTACAGTAACTTTTTACCCAAAACTACCATTGCCTTTGATAAAGCTCTGAATGCCTTTACCGACAAATCCAGCAATCTCACCATCATTGGTATTCTGTTTTTATTTGTCACTACGGTATTGATGCTCAGCAGTATCGAAACGGTGTTTAACCGCATTTGGCGCGTGACTGAAACGCGGGGCGGAATTATGGGCTTTATGCGTTACTGGACCATTATTTCGCTGGGGCCGATTTTACTTGGCAGTGCATTTGTGATTTCCTCGACCTTGGCATCCATGAGCATTCTCAGCAATAACTTTGCCGGTTATGAGCTGGATGGCGCCTTTGTCCTCTGGGCGATTTCATTTTCTTTGACAGTACTCGGATTTTTCATTTTGAACTGGACCATCCCGAATCGCAGTGTACCGCTTAAATCTGCCTTTATTGCCGGTCTGTTTAGTGCCGTGGTGTTTGAGCTACTGAAAAACCTGTTTGGCTATATCATGTCAAACTTCACCAGTTATGAAATCGTCTATGGCGCCTTCGCCGCAGTGCCAATTTTCCTGCTCTGGATTTATCTGTCGTGGATTATTGTGTTAATAGGGGTAGAGATCAGTTATGCCCTGACGGCGTTTGAATCTGGGCAGGACAATAAACGCCATCCGATCGTCATGCTTCTTGATCTGTTAGAACTCTTTTATAAAAAGCAAAAAACTGGTGAAAGCATCAGTGAAGCTCAAGCACTAGAAGTCTTAGGCCGAGATGAAATTGGCCGCTGGCCGAGCTATGTCGCCATGTTTGAAAAGCAGAATCTGATCAAACGCACCGATGAGAATGAATATGTGCTGGTTCGTGATCTGGATCAAGTTAGCTTCTGGAATTTTTATCTGCAATTGCCCTATCCACTGCCACGCAAAAACCATCTCACCAATGCCCAGACTGATGATATCTGGATGCAAAAGTTTTCGCCTAAATTACAGGAAACTGATCAATATCTGGAAGAAAAACTCAGTTTCCCCCTGTCCGAACTGTTCCGACATAAATAAAAAAATCCTCTCGCTTGAGAGGATTTTTTAAATATTATAGGTGGATTTCCAGCAAACAATCGCACCCACGCTTACCAAGGCTGTCCCGATCCAGAAACTGAGTTCGGGCCTGACATCCAGAATCAGCATGGACATGATTGAAGAAAGAATCGGCATAAAGTAAGTGGCTAAAATCAGCACCTTGATATTGCCGAACTGCATGCTCTGATTCCAGTTACTATAGGCGATACCAATCAGACTGCCCACCACTGCAATTCCCAGCCATAGCTTGAATGAGGGTATGATAAAAGGTTCATTTAATCCTAAATGTAAGAGCCATAAGCTGATTACAGCGACCAAAAAGAAAATCGGTACGCCATTTTGTCCGCGGCCATAGGTTCTGGTCAGAACGCAATAGCAAGGCCATAACAAAGCGCCGAGAAAAGCAAAGCCATAGGCCCAAGGATTTTCAGCTAAAACCTGTATAAACTTCGGCAGATTGATAATTTCCGGATTGACCACCAGCATCAGTCCCATCACGGCGAGCAGAAAGCCGGGAATCACCCAGAGGTGTGCCTGTAATTGCCGGGCAAAAATCGAAAAGACAATCATCAAGGGTGGCCATAGATAATTAATCATAGCGATGAGCATTACCTGTTCACGATTATCCGACCATGCCACAGCAACCAGAAATAGAATCTCATAAGCCACAAATAAAGCCCCACAACCGAGCAGATAACGCTTGGACATTTGCGTGATTTTTGGGAAACCGGTAAATACCAGAATCGCCAGACTGCTAAAACTATAAATTAAAGCAATCCCCTGCACTGCACTGGTGGATTCAGTAATCAGTTTCACTACGGCGACCAGACTGGCCCAGGTTAGAATAGAAGACAGACCAATCCAGGTCGCTAAATTTACAGACCAGATTTTCATGCTTGCTCTTGAATACTTTTATTGATATTCGGTTTTTTCAGCCATCCCTGCAAACTCACTAGAATCACGTCCAGCATGACCATACAGGTGCCGATAATAAAATTGATTTCGATATGTTCATCCAGAATCAGTACGCCGAACAGCATGCCGAATACAGGGGTCAAAAAGGAAAACACCCCAAGCCGCGATGCCAGATAATGTTTCAGCATCCAGAACCAGATCAGATAACTGGCAAAGGAAATCACCACAGTATGGAAAACCAGACTGGAAATAGACAACACCGTCCATTGAATAGCTGCTTGCCCAGTCAGAACAGCCAGAGGCAATAACAGGATTCCACCCATCAATAATTGATAGAATAAAGTCTGGGTTGCAGGTGCTTCAGCCAGCCGGCTCAGACGTACACTGACTGTAGTGGCTGCCCAGAATACGCCGCCAAGCAAAGCCAGAAAATCTCCCCACAAGGCATCAGTCTGTAGATCTGATCCCGTTTGTGGACGTAACAGAAAGCTGACTACAATTCCGCTAAAGGCGAGAAATATTCCGCCCCATTGCACAGCAGACAAACGCTCTGCCGGCAATTTCCAATGCAAACCCAAAGCCACAAAAATCGGTGCGGTATAGAGTAAAACAATGGTATGTGAGGCTGAGGTATAACGCAGTGCCTCACCAATCAGATAAAACTCGGTTGCAAACAACACACCGACCAGCAATCCTGCAGGTAAATAGCGTGCATTCCAGAGTTGACGGCGCACGCTTTGCTGAATCAAGGGATAAACCATCAGCGCAGACAAGGCTGAACGCAAGGCAATTTGCATCAGGGATGAAATATCACTGGCGGCCCATTTCAATACCACCTGTTGTAAACCCCACAACATACACAATACAAACATGATGGCAGATGCTTTAGCATCTAACGCCTGACGCTGGCTCACATACGGTCCTGTTGCTCATTTAGAAAGTACACTATAAAAGTGTCAGAAATAAAAGATATACTTCAAAACAGACAAATGATGGTGTTATTCAGGCAATTTCAGTGATGCATAAAAAAATCCAAGCAGATTCAGCTTCGCTCAAGCAACTTCCGACCCATGATCTGATTAAGGCACCTCTATGGCTCAGCCATAGGTATCTACACAATTTCCGAGCTTTGCGTTAAAT
>NZ_JBAPXX010000116.1:0-10179 GCF_049284435.1 Acinetobacter sp.
GCAATATTGGCAGGACTTTCGATTTTACTGAACACTCTTCAACTGCTCTCGGAATATTCAATAGATGAACTGAATGAAATCGCAACAATTGCATTAAGTACCTAAAGATGTGTAGATACCTATGCCCATAAGAAGAGGGAACATACTTAAAATAGGACTCTATATCTGAGGCTTAAAATAAGGTTTCTTGGTTTTCACTTTCTTTTGAAAACGCTTCACACTGAGCTTTTTCACTACACAGGATGGGACCGGACAGGCTTCAGCCAGAATCTGGGCTGCCAGAATTTCACTGCATAGTGGCGCAAACAGAAAGCCTTTAGAACCGAGACCAGCAAAGCTGTAAATTTCCTGATCCGCTTTCATTTTACCGAGCAGGGGGAAATAATCCTGACTTTGCGCGCGTACCGAGGCACGACCTTTCCAGGTCTCGGTAGAAGGTAAGGATCGTGCATATTCTGGGAAGACACTATGGATCAGTTCGTAGTTATGAACATGGTCTTCTGCTAACACCTCTTCATCATCCCGACCTGGATAGAAAGAAGCGCCCAAGATCAGATGTTCAGCATCCAGTTGCATACAATAGCCGCCATAGCTATAGGCTGTATTCTGGCTTAAAGGTTGCGCCTGATTGTTGACCCAGCTGACCTGTCCACGAATCGGTTTCAGAGCCGGATAATCTGCAAAAAATTGCTGGGTTTCTCGAGCAGTACAGACAATCACATGATCAAATTCACCTAGATCCTGTTCATCTGAAAATAGCTGATGTTTTGTAGCCGCTTCAATATGGCTAATTTTGGCCTGTTTATATCGGATATTTACATTCTGTAGAATTTCATCACGCAATTGATGAGGAGAAACCGCGCCAGCTTCTAACAGCTTTAAACTTGGAAATGCAGTTTGAATCTCTTGATCTTCTGTATCTTGTACAGCAAGAATGTTTTCAGGATATTCATCTGCTAATCCCAATAGCTGTTCAGGATTTTTTAAGGCCAGTTGATTCACCTGAATCGGGCGGAAAGCTTTAAATTTTTGATAATGATTTAAGGCATGTTGCCAGGCCAATGTCATCAGATGTTCAGCACTTTGCTCAACCGGACAGAGTTTGGGATTCAGCAAAGCCAGTGGATTGCCAGAACCTCCTGAGAGTGGCGCTGACTGGTCGTAAAGCGTAACCTGATGACCACGTTGAGCGAATGCCCAGGCCGTACTTAAACCGGCGATTCCAGCGCCAATCACAGCGATTTGGCGAGGTCTGATATTGGTCTCTGTATCTTGCTCAGTTTTTTTTTGAGTGATTTCTTGTATTAATGAACTTTCAGTCTCTTCAGCCGGATTCCAGATCGCTTTCAGCATTTCACGCTTATGCTGAAAACCACGTGGACGGGAAATTGAAATCCCATGATTTTTTAAGCCACGTTTTAAAACGCCAGCAACACTGAAAGAGGCGAAAGTTGTCCCAATCTCGGATAAACGTACAATATTATTTAAAACATTTTCTTCCCACATATCGGGGTTGCAAGAAGGCGCAAAGCCATCCAGAAACCAGGCATTCACAGGCGCAGTTTTTTCAATCACCGGGAAGATATCATGTGCATCGCCTAACCACAGATCCAGACTGAAGCGTTCCTCAGGAAAACTGAGTCGATGGCAACCGGCAATTGGCATCGGGTATTGAGAGATGAGTTGATCAGCTAAAGGCTTGAGTTCTGACCAGGCATTTAAGGCCCGAATCAGATCAGCTTTGGAAAGAGGAAATTTTTCAACTGAAATAGCATGCAGATGACTGTGATTGTCCGGACGCACCTGTTGCCAGAGTTGCCACAGGGCCAAAATATTTAAACCAGTACCAAAACCCGTTTCGCCTACACAGAAATATTCAAAAGGTTTTAAATCTGCCAGACGCGTCGTGAGATCATTGCCACTTAAAAAGACATGCCGGGTTTCCAGCAAGCCATTGTCTTTGGAAAAATACACATCACCAAATTGCTTGGACACAGGCACATCAATGCCATCCACCAATTGCCAATCCAGATCAGCAGTTTGAATTGCATGCGACAAAACAGGTACAACCTTAAAGATATCGGGAAGGGGTATAGCTTACCATTGACGGCGGCGTTTGGTATAAACATAGCTTGCGATCAGGAAGCCAAGCAATACACCGACAGCCAGGGTTGCAGCGCCATAGAGGAACATCTGCGCACTGCGTTCACTTTGCAGCACTTGTACTTGAACCCCTAGATTATCATTCTTGAGCTGCAATTCCTGATTTTGCGATAGTGCTTCCAGATTGGCTTTTTCTAGTTGCTGCAAACGGGTGGCCTGATCTTTGACCAAGGCTTTCACCTTGGCATCTTGCTGGGCTTTCAGCTTGGCGATTTCTTCTGCAGTTAAAGGTTTATTCTCGGCAGGTGGCACCGGCTGGGCAGAAGACGCTACTGCGGGAATAATGGCAGGTTTCGGCGTAGACTGGGTTTGGGCAGTCGCCGCTGTCCCTTGAGGTTGTGCTGTCTGATTTTCCTGAATCACAGGCGCAACTTCAACTGCCCATACTGGAGAAATCATAAAACATAGGCCAATGATACTGGCAGTAACAACACGCATGAACCTTATCCTTGAGGGAATGCTTTATTGAATGGTTTGATATCGATGTGTTCGTACACACCTTCTTTTAAGAAAGGTTCATCCTGTAGCCATGTATCCAGCGCTTCACGACTGTCAAAATCGACAATAATGGTACTGCCATAAAAACCGGCCTGTGGATTGGCTGGATCTTTAGGCATGGCACCTGCAACAATCAGGCGGCCTTCAGCATTTAACTGTTCCAGACGTGCAAGATGTTGTGGACGAATCGCGAGGCGTTTTTCAACTGTACCTTCCCGATCGGTACAGCTAACGACGAATAATGGCATGATGATTCTCAATCGTTTGTAGTTGGACTTATTCAGCGGTCTTAAAGTATTTGCGCAATACAATAAACTGAATAATGATAAAGGAAAACATCACGATCATGTCACCGAATGCGGTAAATTCGCCCCAATATTTTCCATCCATCCACAAATAGGCGAAAAAGGTATGCAGAAATGACATCAGCACAAACATCGCGACCCAGGCATAGTTCAATTTGACCCAACCTTTTTCGCTTAGATTAAATACCGGACCAAACAGACGCTGAATCAGCGGCTTTTTATCCTTGCTAAACCAAGGGGATAATAAAAAGACACCAGCAAAGACCAGATTCAGTAAGACTGCTTTTAGACGGATATAGAAATCATCGCTGAGGATCAGGGTAATGCCGCCAAAAATCACCGTCATAAACAAGACAATCCATTGCTGCTTGTCCAGACGGAATTTTTGCATGACAAATAACGCACCATAGACGACCAGCATGGAAATAATCAGACCTGTGGTTGCAACAAGAATATTATTATTGTCGACACCCCCCGCAGAACCGATCAATTGCAGCAATTGATGGTCAGTGTCTTTTGGATCTACAGTTTTATATAAATAAAAGAAAATAATGAGTGGCACAAAGTCTAAAAGTGCTTTCATGTTAGAGTATCTAAATCTGATCAAATAAATGTCATAGTATAGAGATGCACGGCGTAGATTTACATACACATAGTAATATTTCTGATGGAACTTTCAGTCCTCAGCAATTGGTCGAAGCGGCTGTGGAAAAACTCGTCCATACTTTGGCCCTAACGGATCATGACACCATGGACGGTTTGGTATTGGCTGAGGAAGCCGCTAAAAATCATGAGATTAAGATCATTTCCGGGGTGGAAATATCCAGCCAGTGGTCACGTCCTGCCACCAAAAAAAACTATGGCGTGCACATCGTCGCGCTAAATATGCAAAATCCTGAGCCTTTACAAAAAGCCCTCAATCAGCAAAAGAAAATCCGGGCAGAACGCTCTAAACAGATTTGTGATCTGCTGATTCCTTTAATTGGTGAAGATATTTATGCTGATGTACTGGCCAAAGTCGATAATATCCCTGATCGAGTGACACGGACGCATATTGCCAAAACGCTGGTAGAAAAGGGCATTGTGACCCGTGCACAACAGGCTTTTGATAAATACATCAAGGAAGGCAAGAAAGCTTATGTCAAGTTTGATGGCTTGAGTCTTGAAGACACGATTCAGGTGATTCATGAAAGTGGCGGCTTCGCCGTGCTGGCACATCCGACCAAATATGATTTATCTGCGACCAATATCCGTTATCTGATCGAGATCTTTGCCAAGTTCGGTGGAGATGCCGTCGAGCTGCCACCGGCGATTGAGCCAAGTTCCACTCGGCAGATGGTGGATCGAATGATTGCTGAACATGATCTTAAAGTTTCGATTGGCAGTGATTTTCATGGCGATCATATGCCCTGGATTAAACTCGGTAATGTCCCGAGTCTTAAACCGGGTCAGATCGGGATTTGGGAGAGTTTTGTTTAGTCATTCCTTTACCTCGATCTTTTTCATTTGAGAGAAGATTTTCCCTTCGCTACTAATAGCAAAGGGCGAGGAGAGAATTATAAATTATAGCAAATTATGATCTTTGGCCTGAATCGGCGGTGGCGTTGGTTTGCCTAAAGTTCCTAGCAGTTCAATTTCAATGGTACGCACCATAGAGTCTAGTGGCAAGTCATTGCTTTGGGTGCCAAAAGGTTCCTCAATTTCTGAACTTAGTGCATCTAGTCCCAAAAAGGTATAGGCTAAAATTCCAACCAGCAAAGGCGTAAACAGACCAAGCGTTGAACCCAGACTAAAAGGTAAAATAAAACAGAAAAAATAAACGGTACGATTCAGCAAGACCGAATAGGCAAAAGGCAAAGGCGTTGTCGCAATCCGGTCACAACCGGTCTGGACAATACTTAGTTCAGCCACATGATTATTCATCTGCATATAGATGATGTCGGAGATTTCACCCTCTTTAAGCGCCTGCATCAGCTCCCATTGAATCAGGCTTAAGGTATATTGCGGTGCATTGGCCTGCTGATAGAGCTGGGTCACAGCCTGCTGGCTCATACCACTGGTTTCCACCAGTTCCATCGGATTGGCTGTCTGATGGCGTAGTCGGTCACGGAGGACATTGGCAAAGACAATCACATGCTGAATCACACGTTCACGGCGACCTTGGGACAGCATCCGGCAATCACGGTCAAAATGACGTGAATTGGCAATTAAAATTCCCCAAAGTTTGCGGGCTTCCCACCAACGGTCATAACAGGCGGTATTTTTAAAACCAAGAAAAATAGACAGTACCACTCCAATCAGGGTAAAGCCGACCAGGGGTAATTCTGGAAAATGAAAATAGCCAATATGTGACAAGCCACCAATGATAGCTGACATCAGCATCACCACGCCTAAAGGCGGTAAAACTTTAGGTAAAATCGTCCCCCGCCAGGAAAACAGCAGTTTAAAAACAGTCGGTTGGTCACGTACGATCATTTATTGGAATCATCACAATTTTTTTTATGATCTTGTGGAGTTGTGCCTGCTTTGTCAAGTGCTATTCAATACTGCATTTCCGGTTTGATGAGTTGCTGCTCAGCAAAGGAAAAACTGCCCTCTAAAGCGATAATACAATGGTCAATCAGATGAATATCTACCAGTTGGCAGGCCTGTTGAATCTGGCGGGTCAACACCAGGTCGGCCTTGGATGGAGAGGGCCGGCCCAGCGGATGATTATGCGCAATGACAATTGAGGTCGCCTGCTGGCTAATGGCATAACGCAGCAATTGATTAATGGAAATATCACATGCATTGATTGAACCATAAAACAGTTTTTTAAAGGCAATTTTTCTTAAACTGGCATCCAGACACAGCACGGCAAATACCTCCTGAGTTTCACCGAGCAGTTCAAAACGTAAATAGTCTCTCAGCCTTTTGGAATTGGTGAGTTCCAGTGCATCCTGTTTCAGGTGCTCGGCTATGTAACGCCGTCCGAGTTCTTTGACGGCCATCAGTTGGGTATATTTACTGATGCCCATGCCATGAAACTGGCTGACTTCCTGTAAGGGTGCATCCAGTAGCGCAGTCAAATGACCAAAATGTTGAATCAGCAAACGCGCCAGATCAACTGCCGAATGCTGCTGTGAACCGGAGCGTAGAAAAATGGCCAGTAGCTCGGCATCGGATAGACTTTCTGCGCCATATTGAATTAAGCGTTCTCGCGGCCGTTCTTGTTCCGGCCAGTTTTTAATAGAAAATTGCATAGTTATTAGACTTATTTATTATAAATTATCAGTTTTCCCGCAAGCCGATCTCTTGGGAATGCGAATATTTAATGCTATTGTGAGCCCCACTGCAACAGCAAGGTAATCTGTTTGTGAGCTTTGATCTAAGTGTAATTCCTCATAAAAATATCATTTTGGCCGTCACTGGCGGTATTGCTGCCTATAAAAGTGCAATTCTGGTCCGCCGTCTGAAAGATGCCGGATTTGATGTGCGGGTCGTCATGACTCACGGTGCACAGGCTTTTATTACACCTTTAACCTTTCAAGCCTTATCGGGCAATCCCGTACATACCGAATTGCTGGATACTGAAGCAGAAGCCGGCATGGGACATATCGAGCTGGCACGTTGGGCAGATCTGTTGCTGGTAGCGCCAGCCAGTTGTGACACCCTGGCAAAATTTGCCGCAGGTCTGGCTGATGATCTGCTCAGTACTTTATATCTGGCAACAAAAGCACCAGTCTGGGTAGCGCCTGCCATGAATCAGCAAATGTGGGCAGCTAAAGCAACGCAGCGTAATCTTGCGACACTGATCGAAGATGGTGTGCATGTGATCATGCCGGACGCGGGATCACAGGCTTGTGGTGATGTAGGTTTGGGCCGGATGCCTGAGCCGGAAGATTTAGCGCATCAGGTGACTGAATATTTTCATAAAGCTCAACGTGCGATTGCGGAAAAATTTGGCCTGCTTGCAGGCAAACAGGTCACGATTACCGCAGGCCCGACCCGCGAAGCGATTGATCCAGTGCGCTATATTTCCAATCACAGTACCGGGAAAATGGGCTTTGCACTGGCTGCAGCCTGTTATGCAGCAGGGGCAAATGTGACCCTGATTGCAGGGCCGGTCAGTCTGGACACCCCAAATGGTGTGAAACGTAAGAATGTTTCTTCTGCTGTACAAATGCTGAATGAAAGTATGCAAATGCTGGAAAATGGTTGCGATATCTTTATTGCGACAGCTGCAGTAGCCGATTATCGTGTGGCAGAGGTAGCCGAGCATAAAATCAAGAAAGCCGGAGATGAGTTGAATGTAGCACTGGTGAAAAATCCGGATATTGTTGCGACTATTGCCCAGCAGGAAAAACGTCCATTTATGGTCGGCTTTGCTGCAGAAACCCGCAATATTGAAGAATATGCTGCCGGAAAGCTGGTCGCGAAAAAGCTGGATATGATTGCCTGCAATGATGTATCACGTGCGGATATTGGTTTTGCTTCGGATGAAAATGCCATGACAGTATTCTTTGCCGAGCATTATCAGCTGGACAAGCGTGATCTGGAAAAAGCCTCCAAGCAGGAGATTGCCCAGCAGTTGATCGAAGCTATTCATGATGCCTTGCATCGTGATCCATCCAGTGATGATGATTTTTAAAACGATCTGTATAGAAAAAGCCCTGAATCCATCAGGGTTTTTTTATAGCTGATTTTTTATCATTAATTCAAAAAAACTATAGAAGCCATAAATATTTAGTCTTAATTGAAGCGCCGTTTGTTTATTGTTTTTGCAAAAAAGCATAAAATGGATCACAGAATAAGCAAAGATAAAAATACTGCATATATCAGCTATAAGCAGGAAGTAGAAAGAAAAAAGAGGGGGCGCTATGAAAAAAATCATGATGTTATGGATGGTCGCCTGTCTGGCTGGATGCAGTTATTTTGTCTCGATGGATGAACTGGCCAGAAATATTCAAACGCAGATGCAACGTGAATTTAATTCCAATCTAGATTATCAACATTATCGTTTTACCGTGAAAAAGGTTAAAATTGTCCAGCGTCAGGGGAATGAGTTTCAGGCCATTTCTCATCTGAATTATCAGGGTGAGGAATATCCCATTCATGTAAAAGTCTTTAAGGTGGATGGGGGTTATAGCTGGTCGATTGAAGATGATGCCTTTGCTTTTATTGATGAAATTGAAATTGAAAAATATCGTCAGCAACTGGATCGAGAATTACAGCAACTGGCCTCAGCCTTGGATGATCTGGAACCTGTAGATGAACCAAACCAGAATATCTCCGGCTCTCTGATCACACCAGTGGCTGAACCCGCATTACAAGATGTTTCTTATCAGGAAGAGCCGATTCCGGTCGGCAATATCACGGCGTATACGCAATAACTAATGCGCAATCGCTATAAAAAAGCACCGATCATCGGTGCTTTTTGTGTTTAGGATTCAACTTGTTGATGTTCGCGAACATAATCTTCGGTACGCTGAATGGCTTCCTGAATATTAAAGAGAGCAGTCTCTACATCTTTCAAGGTTTTAGCATTACCACCACTTAAAGCCTGACGCCATTTACGTGCACCCGGCAGGTTCTGGAACAGTCCCAAAATATGACGGGTAATAATCGACAACGGTGCACCTTCGGCCATGCGCTGGGCAATATAAGGCAGCATCTGTTGCATAATGTCAAAACGGTCTGGTGCATCCAGATTCCACAGTTGGCCCAGTTCAGCCAGTAAGTAAGGATTATGATAGGCTTCGCGGCCAATCATCACGCCATCCACATGTTTGAGATGTTCAAGCGTTTCGGCATAGGTTTTAATCCCGCCGTTGATCTCGATCAGCAGATCAGGACGATCCTGTTTTAAACGATAGACATCTTCATAACGTAGTGGCGGCACATCGCGGTTTTCTTTAGGCGAGAGACCTTTTAATAAGGCAATCCGTGCATGCACGATAAAATTATTGCAGCCGGTTTTGGCCACAGTATCGACAAAATGCAGCATCTCTTCATAAGAGTGCATATCATCAATCCCGATCCGGTGTTTTACGGTCACTGGAATATCCACCACATGACGCATTTCAGCAATACATTCTGCGACTAAAGCAGGCTCCGCCATCAGACAGGCACCAATTTTATTATTCTGTACCCGGTCACTTGGGCAACCTACATTTAAATTGACTTCGTTATAGCCCCAGTCCTGCGCCATCTTGGTACAGATTGCCAGATCTTTTGGATTCGAGCCGCCGAGTTGCAACACGATTGGCTGTTCTTCCGTATTAAAGTCCAAATGACGTTTGGCATCACCGTAAATAATTGCACCTGTGGTGACCATTTCAGTGTACATAATCACATTCGGGTTAAACAGACGTGCAAAGAAACGATAGTCTTTGGTGGTCCAATCCATCATAGGTGCAACGGATATACGCGGAACCCTTGATATATCTACGTTTTGTTTT
Source organism: Acinetobacter sp. (assembly GCF_049284435.1). Classification (GTDB taxonomy): domain Bacteria; phylum Pseudomonadota; class Gammaproteobacteria; order Pseudomonadales; family Moraxellaceae; genus Acinetobacter. The sequence goes on from NZ_JBAPXX010000116.1 coordinate 9,407, forward strand.
AAATCAGTCATTTAAGCACCTGTGAATAGTCGAATCATTTACAATTTTACCTAATCTTTTCTAATCTTTTTGCAACGCTTGCAACTATAATTGAACACATTTTCTGGTCACTTAAAAATAGTTGCAAAAATGGGCTATATCTCAGAGTTAAAATCAAAAACCAAAGGGACCCGATATAAAGCGGTCATTAACATCCGCAGAAAAAGTGACGGTATAGAATACTTTGATACAGAAACTTTTAGTTCGAAAGCGTCAGCAAAAGCATGGCTAAAAAGAGAAGAGGACAGATTAGAAAATAATCCTCACTTGTTGTCAACCAGCAAGGGTGCCATGGCTTCTGCAGCGATGCCATTGGCATATGCAATTATGAGGTATAAATCTGAAGTTTCGGATTATGGCCGTACCAAAGCCTTCACTTTAGAAATGCTGAAAAAATTTGATATTTCACAGAAACCGCTTTGCGATCTGAAACGGACTGATTACGCCAATCATGCTTTACGTCGCAGAGATGGTTATAAAAATGAAAGTTATAAATTAGATCCTGTTGAACCCAGCACGATCTTATTTGAATTTCAGTGCATCAAATCAGTCCTGGATCATGCCGAACTGCTTTGGGGTGTGGAAGTTGATTTTAATGAATATGAAAAAGCCATTAAAGGTTTAAGAAAATCCCGTGTCATTTCTGAATCTGAAGAACGTGACCGTCTACCAACATCCAAAGAGCTGCAAAATCTGACCACTTTTGGCTATATCGATTTTCATCTGCGTAATCA
>NZ_JBAPXX010000117.1:0-8751 GCF_049284435.1 Acinetobacter sp.
GCCTAAGATTAAGCCCGTTGCGGCAACAGGAATGCCAATTAAATTCAGTGCCAAAATGGGGCGAAAGGTACTAAAGATTAAGCTCAGCAATAACATGAGCCCAGATGTAAATGACATGAGGACAAACACGTCATAATTTACCCCCAAAGGAGTCAACATATCGTTATATAGAACACCGGTATGTAGCAGTAATCCTAAGCCCAGTACAAGCCCGACAAACCAATGGTTTGGATCACGTTTTGACATTAAGTGGATAAACAAATACCAAAAAGATGTGGTATAAGCGATTAATGCTAAGATCGTGTAAACCAAGGGGAGACTGATCATGTCAAACCTTTTTCAGGATGATGAATATTCATTTATATAAATTCTATGCGAACTACAGTATCCTATAGCATCTTATGCATAAATTTTCTATTTTAAGAAAGATTTTTTTGCAACTAGCAATTTTAAGCGGATTTTGCAATGTTTGATACCTTAACAGAACGACTCACGCAGAGTTTAAGAAATGTTACTGGCTCAGGGCAGCTAACCGAAGACAATATTAAAGATACGTTACGTGAAGTGCGTATGGCGCTTCTTGAGGCCGATGTTGCGTTACCTGTAACTCGTGAATTCATCGCGAAAGTTAAGGAAGAAGCATTGGGCCAGGAAGTGATGACTCAGTTATCTCCTGGGCAGGCTTTTGTCAAAATCGTTCATGACGAATTGACCAAAATGATGGGCGAGGCCAATGAAAGCCTCGACCTCGCTGCAAAACCCCCTGTGGTTGTCCTGCTGGCAGGCCTGCAGGGTGCAGGTAAAACAACAACTGCAGCGAAACTTGCACGCTTCTTACAAGAACGTCAAAAGAAAAAAGTCGCGATGGTCTCTGCCGACGTGTATCGTCCGGCTGCGATCAAACAGCTACAGACTGTTGCAGGTGAGGTCGGTGCGATTTTCCTGGAATCCAGCGCAGACGAAAAACCGATTACGATTGTGAATCGTGCGATTGAACAGGCAAAAATCCAGTTTGCCGATGTGCTGATTGTCGATACCGCAGGCCGTTTGCATATCGATGATGACATGATGGGTGAAATCAAAGAGCTGCATGCAGCGATTAACCCGACTGAAACCCTGTTCGTGGTCGATGCCATGACTGGTCAGGATGCGGCAAACACCGCCAAAGCATTCAACGATGCCTTGCCTTTAACTGGTGTGATCCTGACCAAAACTGATGGTGATGCGCGCGGTGGTGCGGCACTGTCAGTGCGTGCGATTACCGGTAAGCCAATCAAATTCTTGGGTATGGGTGAGAAGCTCGATGCCTTGGAGCCATTCCATCCTGAGCGTGTCGCACAGCGCATTCTCGGTATGGGTGACGTACTTTCTTTGGTCGAAGAACTTGAACGTAAGGTCGACAAAGAAAAAGCCGAAAAAATGGCGAAAAAACTGCAAAAAGGCGGCAGCTTCAACTTTGAAGACATGCTGATGCAGTTTGAGCAGATGAACAAGATGGGCGGCATGATGGGCTTCCTGGACAAACTTCCTGGCATGAGCAATGCCGGTCTGCAAGATGCATTGGCGCAAGCCAATCCTGAAAAGCAGGTCAAGAAAATGGAAGCGATTATCCAGTCAATGACCTTGAAAGAGCGCCGTAATCCAGACCTGATGAACCCAAGCCGTAAAAAACGTATTGCAGCGGGTTGTGGTATGGAAGTGGCGGAAGTCAACAAGCTGATCAAGCAACATGCACAAATGGCCAAGATGATGAAAAAATTTGCCAATCCATCGGGTATGGCAAAAATGATGAAATCACTTGGCGGCTTGCAGAAACAGTTTGGCGGCGGCGGTGGCATGGGCCCATTGTTCGGCGGCAACGACAAGAAATAAGTTTTGTTTTTAAAAAAGGCGCAATATGCGCCTTTTTTATTGCGAACGAATTGGCAAACCGGTTTAAACAAAACAACATTTACTTACCCAAAATAAAAATTCAATCAGGCAGACTCGGGAATATCAGCACAAAATAAAGAGAAATTTCAAATGAACCAAGTGATTGTCGTACATGGTTATACTGCAAGCCCGGAAGAAAACTGGTACCCATGGATTCAGGAAAAAGCCCAACAGGAAAATGTCAGTTTAAAAGTCCTCCGGCTCGATCCATCGACCACACCGACACTGGACACTTGGGATCAGCAAATGCGCGAACAGATTGATGCAATTGACGAAGACAGTATCTTTATCGCACATAGTTTGGGGACTGTGGCCGCATTGCATTACTTATCCAGAGAATTAAAGCAGCAGAAAATTCAGCAACTGGTATTGATCGCGGGATTTAATGGCCGATTGGGTCGTCTGGATGAAGTGAACCCTTTTATTGATGCCGCTGAAATCGATTTTGATTTACTCAAACAGCAGATTGCAGAACGTGTAGTGATCTATTCTGAAGGCGATGATCGGGTTGCGCCAGAATTTAGTCTGGAACAGGCGGACAGTCTGGATGCCATTGTGGTGAATGCCAAGCATCACGGACATTTTATTGATTCTCAAGGCTGTACTGATCTGCCGGAGCTCTGGAAAGTAATCGAGCCTTATCTGATTAAATCTTAAGTTTAGGCATGTTATTGTATTCGCTAAATTTTAAAAGTTAACATGAGATGGTGTTCAAAAAGATACTTGAATTCCATCTCCAGACTGTTTAAAACTGATTTTTATCGACGCCGTTTGCGTTCATTAATTATAAGTAATGCACTATGAAAAATATAATAAAAAAAGTCTATATCGTGCCGGATTATCAGGCGACCTCCAATGATCACTGGTACCCTTGGCTCAGTCGCCAGCTTAAAAATGCCGGTTTTGAGTCTAAACGTATTATGCTGGCCAACCCTTTTCAGCCTGATTTAGAAGAGTGGCAGCAGAACCTGAAACTGCACATTCCGCAGATGGATGAACATACCTTTTTAGTTGCACATGGCCTGAGTTGCGTCAGTGTTTTAAATTTTTTACAGGAACATTATATTCAGCAGCAACGCAAGATCGGCGGGGTAATTCTGGTCTCAGCCTTTGATACGCCCTTAGTGGCCTGGTCAGAACTGAATAAAATACTGCAGGCTGTGCGACTCGATCTGAAAAACTTGCCGTATAGCTATAAACGTGCGGTGATGCTGATTTCCAGTAATGATCCCTATGTGCCTGCACCGATTTCCTTGCGTTTAGCACATAGCTTGAATGCACAAATTTTTGAGATCAAAAAAGCCGGGCATTTTAACAAGTCTGATGGCTTTGCCGAATTTCCTCAATTGCTGGATATTATCAAACAGTGTCTGGCAAATGAGCTGCAAAATGCTGCAGGCCTTTAAGCAAAAGATCAGGTTCAATCCGGGGCTGATACTGAGCGAGATGCTGCGCGAAAAGTGGAGCATCTCCACCAGTTAAAACCAGCTGTGCAGGGAAATCATGCAGGACTTTTTCGATGGTGCTCAGCAGACCGAGCAGGATGCCATGATGAACAGCATCGATGGTATTCCGTCCGGGATTGAGTTCAGAAAAAGCGGCATCTGGGATTTTAATGCCTTTGGTATTCTGAATTAGGGAATCTCGTTGCAAGTACAGATTCGGCAGAATAAATCCACCCAAATGTTGTTGTCCTTGTGCCAGATCAATGGTCAGTGCTGTACCACAACTAATTACACAGTAATTTTCATGCGCTTGAGTCGCCACTGCAAGTATCTGTAACCAGCGGTCAATGCCCAGCTGAGAAGGGTCATCATAGCCACAGATCAGACCGGCATATTCTGCCTGTACCTGAGCAAAAATGACTGGAATATGCAGACTTTCTAAAATGCTGAGAATACGCTCATTATTGATTTTATCTTGGACAGAGGATAGACCTACCTGATGCAAGCCCAGCGCTTTGAAATGCTGGATCAGGCCAAGTAACAAATCAGCAGGAGACTGTAAATGTAATTCCGCTGCCTGTTCAATAATCTGATCATGTTCGGTAATCCAGTATTTGAGCCGGGTATTGCCGATATCCAACCATAATTTTTTCATTGCTATACACCTGTTCATCCACCATTTTTAAGGCGGAGCTGTCCCTGATAAAAGGTCTGGATTCCCTGATCGGTCGTAATATTGACCGCACCATCATCCTGAATCCCCAGAAAAGTACCGGAATATTGCCCTTGCACATCAGTAAATTCAACTGCTTGTTGCATAAATGCAGCCGATCGATTGAAACGCGCCGCCAGATTCTGACTGCCATAATTAAACCATTGCCCGGCTTGTTGAATCGCCAGATATAACTGGGCAATCAGTTCGACTCTTGAAGTATGAGACAATCCTAACTCGCTCAAGGAACTGACCTGCTGATCTGGAAGGTCAGTAGAGAGAGGATCGATATTCAAACCGACACCAACTACCACCTGTGTGGTCGACATCGGCTCGACCAGAATACCGCCCCATTTTCCGTAGAGGCTATACAGGTCATTCGGCCATTTTACTTGTAATTCCAGCCCTTGCAGACTGGGTATTTGCAGGATATTTAACGCAATTTCCAGCGCCAGACGACCATCTATGGGTTTTTGTGTATGCAGCAATGTGCTTAAATAGATGTTCCCTTCAGGTGAAATCCATTGACGTTGACGCTGTCCACGGCCTTGGGTCTGCACATGACTGCACACCAGAACCTGCTGTACCCCTTTCGTTGCCAATTCACGCACATCATCATTGGTTGATGTTGTAATCGGTTTGATGAGTAATACTTCCGGGAGTTGGCCTGCATCGCTTAATCGTTGTTGCAGTTCACGAGTTTCTACATCCATTTGAATCTAAACGTGGTAAATATCGTTATGGAGTTAATCATATATTTATTGATTGGTGCAATTGCCGGATTCACTGCAGGCCTGTTTGGGGTCGGTGGTGGTTTGATTATTGTGCCGATCCTGTACATTGTTTTTACCCAGCTCCAGTACGATCCCAGCGTGATTATGCATATGGCAGTGGGCACTTCCTTGGCAACGATTATTGTGACTTCTATCAGTTCGGTGATGGCGCATCATCAACGAGGGGCAGTGCTATGGCCCGTATTTCGTAATCTGGCGCCAGGTCTGATTATTGGTTCTTTCTTGGGTGCGGGGATTGCCGATTATTTATCTGGTCAGGGTTTGCAGTTACTGATTGGCTTCTTTGCGGTCTGGGTGGCATTTAGAATGTTCAGGGGAGCACATATTCAGATCGATCCGAATCAAAAATTGCCCTCAACACCGGTACAAATTGCTGCGGGTGGTGGGATCGGTGTGGCCTCTGCTATCTTTGGGATTGGTGGGGGAAGTCTGACCGTTCCGTTTCTGAATCGCTGCGGAATCGTGATGCAAAAAGCAGTAGCGACCTCTGCGGCTTGCGGTTTACCGATTGCAGTTGCAGGTGCGCTGGGTTTTATCTGGTTCGGTAAACAGGCGCAGGTCACCGTACCAAATACGATTGGATATATTCATATTTATGCCTTTATTGGTATCAGCATGATGAGTTTTTTCACTGCCAAGCTGGGCGCAAAAGTGGCACATCTGCTTTCACCGGCCGTATTAAAAAAATGTTTTGCTGCATTACTGACCACCGTCGGCCTGTATTTTATTTATCAGGGTTTTAATGCCTGATCTAAATGTGCCAGTTCAATCAATGCATCGCAGCAGGAGAATAGCCCACTATTCTCCTTTTTTATGAGTCTAAGTTGGCTATATAGACATAAGATTGTCTGACAATGTCAAAGTATTTATTGATAAAAACCCGTTTAATAGCAACATAGCCCAAATAAAGGGCTAAACCAGTATCCATAAAAACAAAGACAGGAACGGTATGCCATTAGAACAAGCGCATAGTTTGTCTGAGCAGATTGCCAAGCACATTAGCGAACAGATTATTCGCGGTGAACTGGTCGAAGGCGAACGTATGCAGGAACTCAGGATTGCCTCGGAGCTTGATGTCAGTCGGGGTTCGGTCCGTGAAGCCCTGCTTTTGCTGGAACGCACCCAGCTGATTGAAATCTTTCCGCGCCGTGGGGCAATTGTCTCGGAAATGTCGGCCTTGCAGGTGCGTGCCTTATTTGACATGACCTCGTTATTGCTCGGGCAGATGGTGCATCGCATGGCGGAAACCTGGCGGGTGCATGAAGCTGAGCGCATTCAGCTATTATTAGAGCAATTAGAAGCAGAAACCCGCCAAGGACACACTGAAAAGTTTTATGATCTGATCTTTCAGGGCATGGCCCAACAGCATGAGATGGTCGGGAATCCTTATCTGATGCGCTATTATCAGGAACTGCTGCCTTCTTTACGTCGGAGCTATTTTCTGACCCTGAATATTTCCAGACGCGAGTTACAGGAATCTTTTGACTTATTTAAACTGGTCACTGAAGCAATTTTGATACGAAAAACCCATCAGGCCACTTTATTTATGGAAGATTTTTGTCGACACTTGCGCAACCTTGTGTTGGAATCTCTGACACGGATGAAACAAATTGAACTCGCGTGGGCCAGACGCTCACGACGTTAAATCAGGACATTATGCGTTTAAGCAGTTTAAAACTTTCAGGCTTTAAATCTTTTGCCGACAGTACCACTTTACATTTTAAAGATAATCGTACTGCGGTCGTGGGACCGAATGGTTGTGGTAAATCCAACGTCATTGATGCCATACGCTGGGTCATGGGCGAGTCCAGTGCGCGCCAGTTACGTGGTGGCAGCATGCAGGATGTCATCTTTACCGGAACTGCCCAGCGTAAACCGGTGGGCATGGCCAGTGTAGAACTGCGCTTTGATAATACCTATGGCAAGCTAGGCGGTGCTTATAATGCCTATAACGAACTGGCGGTACGCCGTCAGGTCAACCGCGATGGCAAGTCCGAATATTTCCTGAATGGCAGCAAATGCCGGCGTCGTGATATTACCGATATTTTCCTTGGTACCGGTCTTGGGCCACGTTCCTATGCGATTATCGAGCAGGGCATGATTAACCGTCTGGTGGATGCCAAGCCCGATGAAATGCGGGTTTATATTGAAGAAGCGGCTGGGGTATCGCGCTATCAGGCACGTCGCCGTGAAACCATGCTGCATCTGGATCACACCACACAAAACCTGTCGCGTCTGGAAGATATCGCCTCCGAACTGAAATCCCAGCTAAAAACCCTGAAACGTCAGTCGGAAAGTGCGATTCAATATAAAGAACTGGAAGGACAGATCCGCACAATCAAGATCGAAATCCTGTCTTTTCAATGTGAGCAGAGCCAGTGCTTACAGGAAGAATATACCCTTGAGATGAATACGCTCGGGGAAAACTTTAAGCTGGTGCGTTCCGAACTGACCACTGTTGAACATGATTTGGGTTCGACCAGTGAACTGTTCCAGCGTCTGATTCAGCAATCCACTCCTTTGCAAAGCGAATGGCAACAGGCCGAGAAAAAACTGGCTGAACTGGAAATGACCCTGCAGCAAAAGCAGTCTTTGCTGGAGCAGAATTCTACAAATTTGGTTAAACTGGAACAGCAAAAAGCCCAGACCAAAGAGCATTTGCAGTTGATTGAACTGCAACTCGATACTTTACAGCAGCAATTTGAAGATCAGCAGGCGCAGTTGCAACAGCAAGATGGCCAGACTCAGGCGCAAAGCCAAAATCTGAGTGAGCTCAAATCCCAGCAGAGTACAATTGCAGCGCAATTCGCACAGATTAAAACTCAGGTCGAACAGCAGCAACAGCGTAAATTGCAAATGCTGGCTCAAAGCGAGCAACTGGCGAAGAATATTGAGCGGATTGAACAGCAAAAACAGACGCTACAACAGCAAAGTGCACAGATTCAGCAACAGGCCCAGCAAGATGAGCTGGAGCAGTATCAGGCAGACAAAACCCAAGCTGAACAGCAAATTGCTGACTATGAAATTCAATTAAAAGATTTAAGAACTCAATTCGAGCAGTTTCAGGCAGAGCAGGCGACTCATCAGCAGCGCTTGATGCAGCTCAAATCTGAAATTCAGGTCCTGCATTCAGAAAAGAAAAACCTGAGCCAATTACTGACCAAAGCCAATCCGAATGCCAAGAGTGATGCGGTCCAGCTGATGCAGGTGCTGAAACTCAATCCACAGGCGAAAGCACATGCCAGCCTGATCGAAAAGTTTCTGGCAAAATGGATATCTGCCCAGATTCTGGCCGAGGGCGAGCACTTCCTTGAAGATTGTGCACGTCAGTTAAAGCCATATGCTGTGCAAGATAAAATTCAGATTGCCGGTCTCCCATGTCTGGCAGACTGGATTGATGAGCCTCAATATTCACTCTGGCAACAGGTGGCTGTGACTGAGAACTTTAGACATGCTCTCGATTTGCAAACCCAACTGAGCGCAGGCCAGTCAATCCTAAGTCTGGATGGCTACCATGTCGGTGCAGACTGGGTCATTGCTCTGGATTATGATGAAGCCAGTCAGGCCGGACAAGGTGCTTTAAGCCATCGAATTCGTCTGAATGAAATCGAGCAGCAACTTGCAGAACTTGAACCTAAGTTCATGCAGCTGGAGCAACAGTTACCTGAACTCACCGATCAGGTTAAAGCTTTGCAAAGCCAGATTCAAAGCATCAGTGAGCAGCACAAGCATACCCAAAAGCAGCTGCAACAACTCGATATTCACATTGCCAAAGTACAAAGCAGTGCGCAGGCTTTCGCATTGCAAAAGCAGCAATTACAGCATCAGCTGCAACAACTGGATGAGCAGCTTGAAGAAGATGCCATGC